>DAISVW010000220.1:0-4778 GCA_036826695.1 Aestuariivirga sp. | reverse complement strand
TCTTGTCCTTCACCAGCATGATGAGGCCCGAGATGATGTTGAGCGCGGCCACCAGGATGATCATGGTCAGCACCAGAAACATCACGTTGCGCTCCACCGCAAGCGCGTTGAAGAAGGTGGAGTTGCGGTCCTTCCAGGTGGAGACCGCCATGTCGGTTCCCGCCTCGGCAAGCACCGGCAACAGATATTGCTCGACGTTGTCGGGGTCGGCGACCATGATCTCGATCTGGTTGACGCCGTCGTCGGTGACGAAATAGTCCTGGGACTCGGCGAGCGGCATGTAGATGACGTTCTCGTCGTAGTCCGACATGCCAACCTTGAAGATGGCGACTACCGGATAATCGCGCAGCCGCGGCGCCGTGCCGACCACCGTATCCGGACCCTCCGGCGAGATGATGGTGATGCGCGAGCCAAGCCCCAGCTGGTGCCGCCAGGCCATGCGCTCGCCGATGGCGACGCCACCCGAGGCATCGAAGCCCTTGAAGGACGGCGGGCTGTCCGGCGTGAAATCCGGGTTGATGGCGGTGCGCAGGCTGGCGTTATTGAGGCTCGGCAGCTTCTCGATGTCGGCCTCCGCGATGCCGCGCACCAGGGCGCCGGTGTTGTTGTGGAGGCTCGAGGCCATCGCCTGCCCCTCGACCAGCGGCACGGCGCGGACGACGCCGGGAACCCTGGCGATGCGCTGGCTCAGCTCCTGATAACCGGCCAGCGGTGCTGCATCGGTGCGATAGATGCTGACATGGCCCTGGAAGCCCAGGATCTTGTCCAGGAGCTCGGCGCGGAAACCGTTCAGCACCGCCATGACGACGATGAGCGTGGCCACCCCCAGCAGAATGCCCAGAAACGAAAACAGCGAGATGACCGAAATGAAGCCCTCGCGCCGCCTCGCCCGCAGATAGCGGCCGGCCAGCATCCATTCGAAGTATGAGAACGGCCGGGTATCGGGAAGGCTTTTGTCCATCAGGGCGCGAAGCGGGCCACGATCTGGTCCAGCGCCACGTTCTGGCGTTCGCCGGTCTTGCGGTTCTTGACCTCGGCGATGCCATCCTTGAGACCGCGCGGGCCGACGATCACCTGCCAGGGAAGCCCGATCAGATCCATGGTGCCGAACTTGGCGCCGGCGCGGTCGTCGCGGTCGTCATAGAGAACGTCGACGCCTCTCGCCTCAAGCTCCGCGTAGAGCCGGTTGCAGACGGCGTCGGTTTCAGCGTCACCCGCCTTGAGATTGATGAGACCAATGCGGAACGGCGCCACCGGCTCCGGCCAGATGATGCCCGCCTCGTCGTGACTCGCTTCGATGATGCCGCCGCCCAGCCGCGACACGCCGCTGCCATAGGAACCGGAATGCACGGTGACCATCTTGCCATCCGGCCCCTGCACCACGCAGCCCAGAGGTTCGGCGTATTTCGTTCCGAAGAAGAAGATATGCCCCACCTCGATGCCGCGGCCGGTGACCCGGCGTTCGGCCGGCACGCGGGCCTCGTAATCGGCCTGGTCGTGCATTTCGGCGGTGGCGGCATATTTCGCGGTGAAATCATCGACCACCCGCGCCACCGCGCCAACATCGTCATAGTCGATTTCGAAGGACTGCCAGTCCATGTCGTGGAAGGCGCGATCGAAATGGACTTCCGACTCGCCGGTGTCGGCGAGGATCAGGAATTCATGGCTGTCCTTGCCGCCGATGGGACCGGTCTCGGCGCGCATCGGCACGGCCTTGAGCCCCATGCGGGCGAAGGTCTTGAGATAGGAGACGAACATCTTGTTGTAGGAATGCTGGCCGGCCTCGCGGGTGAGGTCGAAGGAATAGGCATCCTTCATCAGGAATTCGCGGCCGCGCATGACGCCGAAGCGCGGGCGCACCTCGTCGCGGAACTTCCACTGGATGTGATAGAGATTGCGCGGCAGGTCCTTGTAGCTCTGCACACCCTGGCGGAAGATGTCGGTGATCATCTCCTCATTGGTGGGGCCATAGAGCATGTCGCGGTCATGCCGGTCCTTGATGCGCAGCATTTCCTTGCCATAGGCGTCATAGCGGCCGGACTTCCGCCACAGGTCAGCCGGCTGGATGGTGGGCATCAGCACCTCGATGGCGCCGGCGCGGTTCTGCTCCTCGCGGACGATCTGCTCGATCTTGCGCAGCACGCGGTAGCCGAGCGGCAGCCAGGAGTAACTGCCCGCCGCCTCCTGCCGGATCATGCCGCAACGCAACATGAGCCGGTGGGAGACGATATCAGCTTCCTTGGGATCATAGAGCGAAATGGGCATGAAGATCTAGGAAAGCCCATTGAGAATCATGTATGATGGCCGATCAAGGCGGTTTTACGGGAAACGCCCCGGAACTCAAGCCAGCGCGGCCGGGCCGCCAACCGATATCAGCAGCGTTCACCACTGCAACTTGTAAGGGAAACTTGACCAACGCAAATTGTGGCTTTGCTGTGACGTTTTTAACTCGACAAGATCACCGCTTGTGCTAGCCTTTTTTCATAAGAACAAGACCACGGTCGTCCCAAGCGTGACCCAGGTCTGGGGAGGTTGGTTTCCGGCTGCGCCTCCAGGCAGCAGCCCGGCCGGTCCGATCACCGGCTGCAAGAGGAACCGTTACGGAAGAAGGCGGGGCAGCAGCCTCGCCTTTTTCTTTTCTAGCGCTTGTCCCGGTCGAACGGGTTCTTGCCGCCGCGCAGGCTGAAGCGGATCGGCACGCCGCCGAGGTCGAAGCTCTCACGCAGGCTGGTCATCAGGTAGCGCAGGTAGCTTTCAGGGAGCTTCGACAGCTGATTGCCGAACAGCGCGAAAGTTGGCGGCCTGGCGCTGGCCTGCGTCGCGTAACGGATCTTGATGCGGCGACCGGACGGGGCTGGCGGCGGATTGCGCTCGATGGCGGCCTCCAGCCAGCGGTTGACCTGGGCGGTAGGCACACGGCGGTTCCACCTTTCGGTAGCCGCCAGCACGGCAGCCAGCAGCTTGTCGATCCCGCGCTCCTGCGTGGCCGAGAGGGTGACCACCGGAACGCCGCGGATTTCAGGCAGCACGTCCTCGAGGTCGCTCTGAACGTCCTTCAGTTTTTTCTGCTTGTTGGCGACGAGGTCCCATTTCGACAGCGCCAGCACCACAGCGCGGCCTTCGCGCGCCGCGAGATCGCAGAGCGCGAGATCCTGCCGCTCGATGGGGAGCGAGGCGTCGATCAGCACCACCACGCATTCAGCAAAGCGGATGGCGCGCAGCGCATCGGCCACCGCGAGCTTCTCGACCTTGCCGGTGACGCGTGACTTCCTCCGGATGCCGGCCGTGTCCCACAGCCTGATCTTCTGGCCCCGCCATTCGAAATCGGAGGATATCGCATCGCGCGTGATGCCGGCCTCGGGGCCGGTGAGCATGCGCTCCTCGCCGAGGATGGCATTGACGAGGGTGGATTTGCCGGCGTTCGGCTGACCGATGATGGCAAGACGCAACGGCCCCTCGGTTGGAGCTTCTGCGGCCTCCGCGCCGTGCTCCTCCGGCACTTGCTCCGCATACGGACGAAGCGCGTCGTAAAGATGGTCGAGGCCCTCGCCGTGTTCGGCGGAAACAGGCAGCGCCTCGCCGAAACCAAGCGCGAAGGCGTCGAGCAGGGCGGACTCGTGGCCACGGCCTTCCGCCTTGTTGGCGAGCAGGATCACCGGCTTGCCGCGGCGGCGGATGCGCGCCGCCAGTTCGCGGTCAGCGGGCGTGACCCCGGCGCGGGCGTCGATCACCAACAGCACCACGTCAGCGAGGCCAACCGCGGCTTCGGCCTGGGCGCTCATGCGGGCTTCGAGGCTTTCACCCCTGGCGTCGTCGAGGCCCGCCGTGTCGAAAATCCGGAAACGGAGGTCGCCGAGACTCGCCTCGCCCTCGCGCCGGTCGCGGGTGACGCCCGGCTGATTGTCAACGAGCGCGATCTTGCGGCCGACGAGGCGGTTGAACAGAGTCGATTTCCCGACATTGGGCCGCCCGAGGATGGCGACGGTCGCCGTCATTGCGGGTCTTGGAACGTGTCGCCCGTGGAAGCCGGCGGCTTGCAGGAGGGATCTTCGGGTGCGCAATAGGTTTCAGCGTCGCCGGTTCCGGCCGTTGTCTGCTTCGCCGCGCCGGGCTTTGCCGCCGGAGCGACCGCCACATCCCGCTTTTCCGGGAAGGTGGGGCGGCCGGGGATGGCCTCCTCGCGCGAACCGGGAAGCACGGTGTTGTCGGTCTCGCCAATGATATTGTTGATGGTGGAGCAGCCCGCGAGGAGCCCCGCCACAATCACCACCCAGAGGAGACGATGCCCCGCTGTCATTGCGCGGTCACCATGGGGGCCAGCAGCTGCGCCATCACATTGGCGCGCTGGCGGAGCGCGGGCGGTGTCTGGGGATCGGCGAGAATGGCCTGAACCTGGGTATCGGCCCCCTTGTAGTCCTTGAGGCGGAACTGCACCGCCGCCATGAACACCCACGCCGCGTACCGCCACGAGATTCCGGCCGCGCTCAGATCCTTGAGGCGGGCTTCGATATCCGCGAAGGACGCCTTGTCAGCCAGCACGGCCGCGGCACGGACGCGGGAGAGGTCGCGGAGCGACTGGCTGAGTTTCGCGTCGGCGGCGATCGTGTCGTAGATCCTGACCGCGTCTTCCGACTTGCCCTGGCCAGCCAACACGGCGGCCTCGCGCAGTTTCGAGAGTTCGACGAAGCCGGTGTTCGCAATGTCCTCGAAACCCTTGAGGGCCTCATCCGCCTTGCCTTCTGCCGCCAGTCCGGCCGCAGTGAAGAAACTTTCACCGG
>DAISVW010000219.1:0-4795 GCA_036826695.1 Aestuariivirga sp. | reverse complement strand
AACACGCGAACGAAAGACGACTTGCGTTGAGGGGGGCTACGTGATGGCTGTGACAGACAACACCCAATCTCCGTCCATGGCCCAGGAAGGGCCGCTGACGCGGTTCCTGCGCGCCACCGAAATCGACTCGCGGATGCTGGGCATGATTTTCGCGCTGCTGGTCATCTGGATCGGTTTTGATCTCGCCAGCGCCTTCATCCGCGGCGGCGAGGGTCTCCTGGGCGGAACCTTCCTGACGCCCCGCAACTTGTGGATCCTGCTCGTCCAGACATCGTCGATCGCGGTGATGACCACCGGCATGGTGCTGATCATCGTCATGCGTCACATCGATCTCTCGGTGGGCTCGATCCTCGGCTTCACGGCCGTCTGCATCGGCACCATGCAGGTCTACTGGCTGGGACCATTGCTCGGCGTCGGCCATCCGGCGATCTGGATCGTTACATTGGTTCTGGGCCTTGCGCTTGGCGCGGCCATCGGCGCCTTCCACGGTTCGCTGATCGCCTATCTCGGCATCCCGTCCTTCATCGTGACACTCGGCGGCCTGATCGTCTGGCGGGGCGCTGCCTGGTCGGTGATCCGCGGCGAGACGGTTGCGCCCATGGACAAGAACTTCAAGCTGATCGGCGGCGGCATTTCCGGCATCACCCCGGGTTCGATCGGCGCCACCGCAAGCTGGATCCTGGGTCTTCTCATCTGCCTCGCCATCGTGGCGCTGATCATCAATGGCCGCAGGCAGCGCCGCCGCTTCAATTTCGCGCTGCGCCCGATGTGGGCGGAGTTCGTCCTTGCCGCCGCCGGATGCCTTGCGGTGCTTGGCGTCACCTCGATCGTCAACTCCTATTACTGGCCGAAGGGGGTGGTTGACCGGTGGGCGCAGCAGACCGGCGTCACTTTGCCGCCCGAAGGCCTCAACATTGCCTTCGGTTATTCGATCCCGGTGCTGATTGCGCTCGGCATCGGCATCGCCATGACCTTCCTTGCCAACCGCACCCGCTTCGGCCGCTACATCTACGCGATCGGCGGCAACCCCGAAGCCGCCGAGCTGGCCGGCATCAACACCCGCAAGATCACCGTTCTCGTGTTCACGCTGATGGGCATGCTGGCCGCCGTTTCGGCCTCGATCTCGTCGGCGCGGCTCGATTCGGCCACCAACGCGCTGGGCCAGTTCGACGAACTCTACGTGATCGCCGCCGCGGTCATCGGCGGCACTTCGCTGGCGGGCGGCCTTGGCACCATCTACGGCGCCATGCTCGGCGCTCTGGTCATGCAGTCCCTGCAATCTGGCATGACGCTGCTCAATTTCGAATCCGCCACCAAGGACATTGTGGTGGGCTGCGTTCTGGTCTTCGCCGTGTGGATCGACCAGGTTTACCGGCAACACGTGAAGTGAGGAGATGACACGTATGAGCTACAAATCAGCGCACAAGCATCCGCCGCTCGCCGGGCACGCCGGTCCGCCTCTGATCGAAATGCGCGACATCTCGATCGCCTTCGGCGGCATCAAGGCGGTGGACCACGCCTCGATCGATCTCTATCCCGGCGAGGTGGTGGGCCTCCTCGGCCACAACGGCGCCGGCAAATCGACGCTGATCAAGATTCTCTCCGGCGCCTACAAGCGCGACCATGGCGAAGTCTTCATCAACGGCGAAAAGGTCGAGATCAACAACCCGCGTGACGCCAAGGCGCTTGGCATCGAAACCATCTATCAGACGCTGGCCCTCGCCGACAACGTCGACGCCGCCGCCAATCTTTATCTGGGCCGTGAATTGCGCACCCGTTTCGGCACGCTGGACGATGCCGCGATGGAAGCCGAATGCCGCAAGGTGATGGGCCGCCTCAACCCCAATTTCCGCCGCTTCAAGGAGCCGGTGAAGGCGCTGTCCGGCGGCCAGCGCCAGTCGGTGGCGATCGCCCGGGCCATTCACTTCAACGCCCGCATCCTGATCATGGACGAGCCCACTGCGGCGCTGGGCCCGCAGGAGACGGCGCAGGTGGGTGAACTCATCAAGCAGCTCAAGGCCGAAGGCATCGGCATCTTCCTGATCAGCCATGACCTGCATGACGTCTTCGATCTCGCCGACCGTCTGACGGTGATGAAGAACGGCCGTGTGGTGGGCAGCGCCCGCACCCGAGATGTCGACCATGATCAGGTGCTGGGCATGATCATCGCCGGCAAGTGCCCGCCCGCCGCCATCCCGGGGCCCGGCGCTCTGCAGGGCGCGGCCTGACGCCTGTGGCGGACTTCGACATCGTCGCCATCGGCGAGCCGCTCTATGAACTGAACCGTCAGCCAGAGGGCCATTTTCTCCCGGGTTTCGGTGGCGACACGCTCAACGTGGCCATCGCCGCGGCGCGGCTTGGCAGCCGCAGCGCCTACATCACCAGGCTTGGCCCTGATATCTTCGCCGCCGAGATCGAGGCTCTGATGCGCCGCGAAGGCATTGGCATGGCGGGCGTCCGAAGCGACACCGAGGCGCCGACCGGGCTTTACTTCGTTACCCACGGCCCTGGTGGCCACGTCTTCACCTACCGTCGCCGCGGCTCCGCGGCGAGCCTGATGACGCCGGCTGATCTCGATCCCGGGCTCATCGCATCGGCACAGTATCTGCATGCTTCCGGCATCAGCCAGGCGATCAGCGCCTCCGCCGCTGAAACAGTGGCGGCGGCGATCGCCATCGCCAGGGCGCATGGCGTGAAGGTCTCTTTTGACACCAATTTCCGGCCCAGGCTGTGGACTGCGGCGGCAGCGCGTGGCCCCATCGAGGCGTCTGCCGCGCAAGCCGATGTTCTCAAGACCTCGTCGGAGGATTGTCAGGCGCTGCTCGGGCTTGCCTCACCGGAGGACATCGCGCGGCATTTCCTGGGGCTTGGGTCGAAGGCTGTCATCGTCACGCTGGGAAGGGACGGCGCTTTCGTTGCGACGTCGGCCGGTGCCGCCCGCCTGCCGGGCTGCAGGGTTGACGCCGTCGATGCCACCGGCGCGGGCGATGCCTTCACCGGCGCGCTCCTTGCCGAACTGGCGCGCGGTGTGCCGCTTGCCGATGCGGCCTCTTTCGCCAATCAGGCGGCGGCACTCTCGACGCGCGGCTATGGCGCCATCGCGCCGCTGCCACGGCGCGATGAGGTCGAGACGGCACGCGCCACCAGCGGTTGATCTGAATCAAGGCCCCGCCTGCCCCGCGCCACGAAAAAAGGACGGCCAGTTGCAGGAGGGCCGCCAATCCATGTCCGATGCCACCGCCAGAGACGGGCCCGGTTCCCTCGCGCGGAATCCGCTGGATGTGATTGCCAGCGCGCATGCGTTCCAGGCGGACATGTGCGATGCGCTGGAGCGGATCGCCGACAGCCTTCCCGACGAGGTGGACCGCCGCCTGTGCGCGCAGCTTGCCTCCTGCCTCGAGTTCGATCTGCCGCTGCACCATCGCGACGAGGAGGCCTGCCTCTTTCCCATTCTGAGAAGCCGGGCCCTGCCGGAGGATGGCCTTGAGGATATTCTCGAACGCCTGGCAAGCGAGCATCAATCCGACAATGATTTCGCATCCGAGATTTCGGAGGCCCTCGAACGTCTCGCCCAGGGCGGCCGCCCGGAAAATCCTGAGATGCTGGGCTACATGCTGCGCGGCTTTTTCGAACGCTACCGCCGCCATGTGCAATGGGAAACCGCTTTGATCATGCCGTTGGCGCGGCTGCGCCTTGGCCCCGCGGACCTCAGGCTTCTGCAGGCCGGAATGAGCGAGAACCGCCTCCGGGCCGGGTGACGTCGCCGCCCGGATCGCTGAAGCCGCGCGCGCGATCCCGGAAGCCTGACGGGCAGCTCCTTCACCGCGGCTGTTGATCGCAATCAGGCCAGCCATGTCACCCTCCTCCTTTATAGGAAAGAAAGCTTATATCATGGAGACCTTGGTTGAGCAAGGAAAATTAACTCAACCTAACGATTATAGTCCTATCAAAGGCGTGGCCGTCCTAAACCCAGCCGCCGTCCACCACATACTGCTGGTTGGTGCAGGCCGAGGCTTCATCCGACGCAAGGAACACCGTGAAACGGGCCACCTCATCGGGCATGATCTTGCGTTTCAGGCACTGGCGCTGCTCGAGCTCCTTCAGCGCCTCGGGGGTGAGCCACTTGTCGATCTGGCGCTGGGTCATGATCCAGCCGGGTGCTATGGCGTTGACCCGGATGTTGTAGGGGCCGTAGTCGCGCGCCAGTGACCGGGTGAGGCCGAGGATCGCCGATTTCGACGCCGTGTAGGCCGCCATGCCGCCCTGGCCGATCATCCAGGAGATCGACCCGAAATTGACGATCACCCCCTGGCGTGCCGCCTGCATGTCGGGCAGCACCGCCTGGGCGGCGAAGAACTGGTGCTTGAGGTTGACCGCGATGCGCTCGTCCCACAATTCGGGCGTCACATCGGGTGTGGGGTGGCGCTCGTCATGGGCGGCATTGTTGATCAGCACCTCGACCGGGCCGAATGCCGCGCGGATCCGGGCCACTGCCTCGCGCAGCGCCGCGATGTCGCGGAGATCGGCATGTTCGAAACGCACCTGATGGCCCTTGGCCGACAAGTCCCGGGCCAGCGCCTCGGAAGCCTCGCGGGCGATGTCGATGAAGGCTACCCTGCACTTCTGGTCCGCGAAACGCCGCACGATCGCTTCGCCGATGCCGGAACCGCCGCCGGTCACCAGCACGCACTTTCCTTCAAGATCGGGATAGATCGCCGCCACGCCGCCTCACATCTGGGATGGTGGAGCCAGGCGGAATCGAACCGCCGACCTCTTGAATGCCATTCAAGCGCTC
>DAISVW010000218.1:0-4799 GCA_036826695.1 Aestuariivirga sp. | reverse complement strand
CTGACCAGGCTCATGAACATGACGCCGTCTGAACAGTTCGGCAATACCCAGGTCTATCGCATGGACGGCGAAGGCGCGGTGGCCGAGCTTCATGTGTCGGTCGATCCCGCGTTGCCGCCCGCCCAGCAGGGCGCGGGCGGTGTTCACCACGTGGCGTTCAATCTTCCGTATGCTGATTATGAGTCTTGGGCGGCGCGGCTGGCATCGATGCGGATTCCCAACTCGGGGCCGGTCGACCGCTTCTGGTTCCGCAGCCTCTATTTCCGGGAGCCGAACGGCGTTCTGTTCGAACTGGCCACCGACGCGCCGGGCTTCGCCACTGACGAGCCCATGGATAAGCTCGGCACCACGCTGTCGCTGCCGCCCTTCCTCGAGGCCCGCCGCGCCCAGATCGAAGCCGGGCTGAAGAAGCTCTGATCTGCGGGCAATCGCATGACGCCGCAAAGGAGTTCTGGCCGGCGACCCTCACAGATCGCCGGTCACGCACTTCCTGGCCAGCGCCTTGTATTGCTTCTCGGTGAACTGGATCGGGTTGCCGCCCGCTGACGGGTCCTTTACCGCCATGGCCGCCACCTCGCCCAGCCGCCTGGTGTCGATGCCGATGTCCTTCAGCGCGTTGGGAATGCCGATCTCCTTGCGCAGCGCCAGCACCCATTTGAGGAAGCCGTTGAAGCCGCCCTTGATGCCCAGATAGGCGGCGGCGCGGACGATGTCCTTCTCGATCTTGCGGCGGTTGGCTTTCAGCACATAGGGCATGATGATGCCGTTGAGGAGGCCGTGATGCGCGTCATAAAGCCCGCCGAACGGATGCGACAGCGCATGAATGGCGCCGCGCACGCGCTGGGCGGCGGTGGCGCCCATCGCCGAGGCGACCAGCATGTTGCCGCGCGCGTCGAGGTCACCTGGCTTCCTCACGGCGCGGGCCAGATTGTCCTTGACGAGCCGCATGCCCTCGAGCGCCACGCCCGCCGACCACGGGTGATAGAAAGGCGCGCAGTAGGCCTCGAGATTGTGGGCCAGCGCATCCATGCCGGTGGCGGCCGTGAGCTTTGCCGGCAGGCCCACGGTGAGTTCGGGATCGAGGATCGCCACCCTGGGCATGATGGCCGGGTGGAAGATGATCTTCTTCTCATGGGTGATCGGGTGGGTGATGACGCCGGCGCGGCCAACCTCCGAGCCCGTGCCCGCCGTCGGCGGCACCGCGATGATGGGGGCGATCACCGAAGCATCCGCCCTGGTCCACCAGTCGCCGATGTCCTCGAGTTCGAAGACCGAGATGTTCTGGGCATGCATCAGCGCGATGAGCTTGCCGGTATCGAGGCCAGAACCGCCGCCCAGCGCCACCACGCCGTCGTGCTTTCCATCCTTGAAGGCCTTGCAGCCAGCGAGGACATTCTCCTCTACCGGGTTGGGCCGCACATCGGCGAACAGCGCCGCCTTGAGGCCCGCCTTCTTGAGGGCGGCCATGATCTCCGCCGTCATCGGCATGGCGGCCAGCCCCTTGTCGGTCACCAGCAGCGGACGCTTGATGCCGTTGGCCTTGCAGTGATCAGCGAGTTCCCGGACGCGGCCGGCGCCGAACTTGATGGCGGTGGGATAGTTGATGTTGCGGTTCGGAATGGCCATGGCGTTTCTCCTGCTCAGTATCTTTCGAAGCCGCGCTTCAGTTCCAGATCGGTGACGCGGCGGTCGAACTCGAACTGCTCCCATCTGGCGGTGTGCACGTAGTGATCGACCACGTCGCCGCCCAGCGCGCCGCGCAGGAACTTCGAACCGTCGAGCAGTTCCGTGGCCTCGCGCAGCGTCTTGGGAATTTCGCGCAAGCGCCGCGAGGTGTCGTAGATGTCGCCCGAGACCACCGGTTCGAGCTTCATCTTCTTCTCGATGCCGTCGAGCCCCGCGGCGATCAGCGCGGCGAAGGCGAGATAGGGGTTCAGGTCGGCGCCGCCGATGCGGCACTCGACGCGGATCGCCTTGCTCTCCGCCCCGCAGATGCGGAAGCCGGCCGTGCGGTTGTCAAAGCTCCACACCGCGCGGGTGGGCGCGAAGGTGCCGGCCATGAAGCGCTTGTAGGAATTGATGTAGGGCGCCAGGAACCAGGTGATCTCGCCGGCATGGGCGAGCTGGCCTGCCAGATAGTGCTGCATCATGGCCGACATGCCGTGGTCCTGCTTCTTGTCGAGGAACAGCGGCTTGCCGTCCAGGGACCACAGCGACTGGTGGATATGGGCGGAATTTCCGGCCATGCCATAGTCCCACTTGGCCATGAAGCTGACGGACTTGCCAAGGCCATAGGCGATTTCCTTGGCGCCGTTCTTGATGATGGCGTGGCGGTCCGCCATGTCGAGGGCCTCGGCGTATTTGACGTTGATCTCCTCCTGGCCCGGGCCCCATTCGCCCTTGGAGTTCTCGACCGGAATGCCGGCCCCGGCGAGGCCGTTGCGCAGCGCCCGCATGTAGGACTCTTCCTTCGAGGTCTGCAGGATGTGGTAATCCTCGATGTAGTAGCCGGCGGTCTTGAGGTTGCTGTAGCCTTTCTGGTGGGCGGTCTCGAAGGAATCGTCGAACAGGAAGAATTCGAGCTCGGAGGCCATGTAGGCCTTCATCTTCATGGCGGCCAGGCGCTTCAGCTGCTTCTTCAGCATGGCGCGCGGCGAATGCGGCACGTCTTCATGGCTGTGGTGGTCGAGCACGTCGCAGATCACCAGCGCCGTGCCGGGAAGCCACGGCGTGCGGCGCAGCGTCGCGAGGTCGGGCTTCAGAACGAAATCGCCATAGCCCTTTTCCCAGCTCGTCGCCTTGTAGCCGGGCACCGGCTCCATCTCGATGTCGACGCCCAGGAGATAGTTGCAGCCATGGGTTTCCTCGTATCCGCCATCGGCGAAATACTTGGCGTGGAAGCGCTTGCCGACGAGGCGGCCCTGCATGTCCACCATCGCCGCCACCACGGTGTCGATGGCGCCGGATTTCACCTCGGCCTTCAGTTGCTCCAGTGTCAGCATGCCGTCGCTCATGACTGTCCTTCTCCCTTTTGCCCCTATGCCGCCGCGGCCTGGATCAGCGGCACGGACAGCCGCTGGGCCCATTCGTCCTGCCCGCGGCCATCCGCCACCAGGTCGTTGCGAATCTCGATCATGGCATGCGGCAGGCCGCGTGCGAAGCCATGCATGTTGAGGGTGTGCATCACCCCGTCCTTCGGACCATAAGGCTCGTTCAGCCGGGCGTCGATATTGGGAAAGCTCTTGATCAGCCTGGTGGCCAGGGCCTGGTCCCGGTCGTGCAGGATGCCGAGCTCGACGCTGCGCCGGTTACCCTTGTAGACGGGCGTGAAACTGTGGATCGACACGACGAGGGTTTTCAGCCCGGCGGCGGCGCGGGCGTCGAGAAGCCGGGAGACGCCGTCGTGGAAGGGCCGGTAGATGCCTTCGATACGGGCCAGCCGGTCCGCCGCCGAAAGCCCCTTGTTGCCGGGAATGACGGTCAGTTCGCTCACTTCCGGTATCGCGCCGGGCGATTCGGGCGGGCGGTTGCAGTCATAGGCCAGCCGCGAGTAGCGCTGCAGCGCCAGCGGCGCATCCATCAGGCGCGAAAGCAGCCGCGCCACCGGTTCCGCGCCGATGTCCCAGGCGATGTGACGCTCAAGCTCGAAGTCGGGAAGGCCCAGCGTACCGAGGCGCCGCGGCATCCGGCGGGAAGCGTGCTCGCAGATCAGCACGAAGGGCGAGCGGCCCTCGGCGTTCACGGTCAGGAAGGGGCTTTCTTCATCTTCCTCGAGCCGCGCGCGCATGCGTCACGCCTCCTATTCAGCAACTGAAGAGATGATTTCAGATTGAGCATCCGCTGTCAAATTCGTTACAATGGTGGCGAACAGGGAAACACGTCCAATGCCGCCGCAACCTTCGATGACGGTCGCCGAGAGGCTGCGAATGATGTCAGGCAAGCTCACCGCCGCCGAGGCGAAGCTGCCCGCCGCGCTGTTCGCCAGCTATCCCGTGGCGGGGTTGGGCAGCATCACCGATTTCGCGCGCGCTGCCGGCGTGTCAACGCCTTCGGTGCTGCGGCTCGCGAAGAAGCTTGGCTTTGCGGGCTTTCCCGCCCTGCAGGAGGCGCTGCGGGCCGAGCTTGCCGCCCAGCTGCAGAACCCGATCGCCAAGCATGCGCGCTGGGCGGCGGAGGCGCCGGATACGCACATCCTCAACCGCTTCGCCAAGGCGGCGATGGAAAACCTCTCGGGCTCCCTGAAGCTGATGGACCACCGCGCCTTCGACGCCGTGGTGGCGCTGCTCGCCAGCCGCAAGCGCGGAATTCATGTGGCGGGCGGACGGATCACGGGGGCGATCGCCGCCTATCTCGCAACTCATCTGCAGATGGCGCGGCCGGGGGTGAGCCTGGTTCCCGCGAATCCGTCGCTGTGGCCGCAATATCTGCTCGATACCGGCGGCGAGGATGTATTCCTGTTCTTCGACATCCGCCGCTATGACGCGCGCATGCTCGATCTTGCCGTTTCCGCCACAGAGCGCGGGGCCAGGGCCGTGCTCATTACCGACCAGTGGATTTCACCAATCGCGAGGCTCGCCGTGCATTGCCTTCCCTTGCGCATCGAAGCGCCATCGAGCTGGGACTCGAACATCGTGCCGCTGTTCGTGGCCGAGGCGCTGGTGGCCGCCACGGTGAACGCCAGCTGGAAGGAAACCGCGGCGCGCATCGCCGAGCTCGCCGCGCTGGCGCAACCCGGGCGGCGCGGCCGATGACGGAGATTTTCGAGTTCGTGATCGTCGGGGCGGGCTCGGCCGGTTGCG
>DAISVW010000217.1:0-4809 GCA_036826695.1 Aestuariivirga sp. | reverse complement strand
GGCTGCAAACCTTCCTGACCGATGGACGCGTCGAGATCGACTCCAACAGGGTCGAAAACCTGATCCGCCCCATCGCCCTGAACCGCAAGAATGCACTCTTCGCCGGCCACGACGAAGGCGGCATCGCCTGGGGCCGCATCGCTTCGTTGATCGAGACCTGCAAGATCAACGGCATAGCGCCCTTCGCCTATCTCAAGGCAACCCTGACAGCTATCGCCAACGGGCATCCTCAGAGCCGCATCGACGATCTGCTGCCGTGGAACTTCGCACAGTCAAGCTGACAAGGCCGTGGGCTTCAGCGAACGCTTACCCATACTCAGACCGCCAGCGGTAATATGTTACTTCCGTCACGCCTATTGATCGGATGGCTTCTGCGACCGGTCGCCCTTGCGCTGTCAGAACCTCAACCTGCCGTAACTTGGCAACAATCTCTTCAGGCTTGTGTCTCTTCTTGCTCATTCTTCCATCCTCCATCGGCCCAAAAGCCATACATCAGGGAGGATCACTTTTCAGGGAGCAGGCCAGTGTTAGAGTGGAGAATCTTCTTCAGGTCATTTCAATGTTTATTGCGATATCAACGGAAGTCTTCCGGCAGCAGGGATTCCGGAAGATTCTGATATGAAACGGGACGCAAAAAGCGGCGAATCGACATGGTGCCGACGCTTGTCGCGCCAAAATTGGTCGAAGCCGGATATGGACCGCCGTGGACCATCGAATCCACGACCTCGACGCCGGTCGGAAAACCGTTGACGATTACGCGGCCTGCCTTGCGCTCGAGAATCGGGCGCAGGCGGCGCGCCGCGTCCAGATCGCCCTCGTCCATATGGAGAGTTGCCGTCAACTGACCTTCGAAGCCCCCGGCGATCTTGACCATTTCATCTACCGAGCCGACCCGGACGACCAGGCCCAACGGCCCGAACACTTCTTCAGACAGAGCATGATCGGCAAGGAAAGCATCGCCAGAAATCTCGAACAGGTTTGGCGAGGCGATACGGTCATGCGATTGCGACGTGAAAAGCGGCCTGATCGTATTGCGGCTCTCGAAACGGGCCTGTCCCTTGCGGTAGGCGTCGGCGATGCCGTCCGTCAGCATGGATTGCGGGCCGACCTTCTCCAGCGCCTCGACGGTGGAGGCGATGAAGCCGTCGCCGTCCGCTCCTTCCGGCACGATGGCAATGCCTGGATTGGTGCAGAACTGGCCCGCCCCCATCGTGAGCGCGCCGGCCCAGCCCTGTCCCATCGCCGCGCCGCGCGCCTTGAGGGCCTGCGGCAGCATGAACATCGGGTTGACAGAGCCCAACTCGCCAAAGAACGGAATGGGCTCGGGTCGCGCGGCGCATAGGTTGAACAGCGCGCGACCGCCTGCCAGCGAGCCGGTGAACCCGACCGCCTTGATCAGCGGATGCTGGACGACCGCCTCACCCACTGAACGGTTGCCGCCCTGAATTAGCGAGAACACACCTGGATGAACGCCCGTCTTGCGAATAGCCGCATCGATGGCCTGCGCGACGATCTCCCCCGTGCCGGGGTGGGCGGAATGCCCCTTGACCACGACCGGACAGCCAGCGGCGAGTGCCGCGGCGGTGTCGCCGCCGGCCGTCGAGAAGGCGAGTGGAAAGTTAGATGCGCCGAACACTGCGACCGGACCGATGGGACGCTGGATCAGGCGGATCTCGGGACGCGGCAGCGGCTGGCGAGCCGGCATCGCGGCATCGCGGCGACGGTCGAGATAATCGCCCTTCTCTATATGATCGGCGAACAGGCGAAGCTGGCCGGTGGTGCGACCGCGCTCGCCTTCAAGACGGGCGACGGGAAGACCGGATTCCTGTATCCCGATTTCGGTGATCTCGGCGCCGCGCTGTTCGATCTCGTCGGCGATGGCGCGCAGGAATGCAGCCCGTTCAGCCCGGGTGGAGTAGCCATAACTGAGGAATGCCGCTTCCGCCGCTTCTGCGGCACGATTGACAAGGGCGACCGTGCCGACGGGAAAATCATGGGACGGGCCGTGAGCGGGAGAAGATTTGAAAGTGCCCACGCCTTCAAGCCATTCACCCGCAATGAGGTGCTTGCCTTTCGGTTCAAAGCCCATGGTTTATTCCTTTCAAAATACGGGATGCTGTTTCGGCCTCAGCCGTTCGATTCGGGCTCATAGCCGAGATTGGCCGAAATGTCCTGCGCATAGCTCATGGCAAGTTCGGCAAAAGGTTCAACCTTGTCTGCGGAGAAGGATGCAGTCGGGCCGCTGATGCTGAGCGCAGCGCCGACATGCCCGGATCAGTTGCGGATCGGCGCGGCGACGCCCCTGACGCCCGGCGTCTGTTCTTCATTGTTGACGGCATATCCACGCGAGCGGATTTTCTCCACCTCTTCGCGAAACAGCACGGGGTTGGTGATGGTATTGACGGTCACGCGCTTCAGCCCGTTGGCGATGACGCGCTCGACCGCATCGTCTCCTTGAAACGACAGGGCAACTTTGCCCGATGCCGTGCAATGGGCGGGAGACGCATCGATCACCACGGACCTACGGGCTTCTGACTTGTTCAGGTCGCTGCGGTTGATTATTGTGGAATGCAGCCCGTCGAAGACGCACAGGTACACCGTCTCTCCGCTCACCTTGGTCAGCCGTTCGATCAGTTGGCGGGACTCCCTTTGCAGATCCATGTTTTCCAGCACTGTTGTGCCTAGCTGAAACAGCTTCATGCCGAGCTTGTAGAGGTCGCGCTCGCGCTCCCGGTCGATATAGCCGAGACCGCGCAACGTGTTGACAATGCGATGCGTGGTACCGCGCGATATCCCGGTCATCCGTGATATATCGACAACGGACAGCTTGCTATGTTGCGTCGAAAAGCACTCCAGCACAGCAACGGCTTTGACAACCGTTTTGAGACCTTCATCACCTTTCTCTTTCGGCGCGGCTATCTTGTTGTTCATCAGTATCGTTTCCTGTTATCGGGATTGTAATCGCGTTGTATCATATGGATACGTGTGAGATAAGCCGAACAGGATGTTCTTCCGTCCGGCCTTTTTTTCGTTACCTCATGAGGAATTGCAGCGGTACAAGCACAATGTCGGGGAAGAATACAAGCAGGAACAGAACCGCCAGCTGCGCAAGCAGGAACGGCATGACACCCTTGAATGCATCGTCCACGCTTATGCGCGCCACGCTTGCCGCAACGTTCAGGACCGTGCCAACCGGTGGCGTGATCATGCCGATGGCGTTGTTCATGACGAAGAGCACGCCGAAGTACACCGGATGAATACCCGCTTCGCGCACCAGCGGCATGAGCACCGGGGTGAGGATCAGGATCGTCGGAGCCATGTCGAGCGCCGTTCCGACGATGACCACCAAAACCATCAGCGCAAACATCAGCAGGACCGGATGCTCGATCAGGGGAGCGAACACATCCTGTATCTGAGCTGGAATGTTTGCAGCCGCGATCAGCCACGCCGACACCATTGCCGCAGCTACCAGGAAGATGACCGACGCCGTAACCTTGGCCGCACGAAGCATAAGATCGTAAATCTGCGAGATCTTGATCTCACGATAAACGAACAGGCCGACGAACAGCGCATACACCGCCGCAACCACGGCAGCGTCGGTCGGGGTAAACACCCCGAGCCGCAAACCACCGACAATGATCACTGGCAGCATGAAGGCCCATCCTGCGTTGAGCGTGATCTTCCACCGGTCGACCATCGGAACGCGGGGGGTGGTTGCCACCTTGTCGCGCCGTGATACCAGCGCCCAGGTAATCGCCAGCGCGACACCCATCAATATGCCAGGCACGATGCCTGCGATGAACAGCTGCGTGATCGAAACTTTGGCGGCGACGCCGAACAGGACAAGTGCAATTGAGGGCGGAAGCACGGGCGCTATTACGCCGCCCGCCGCAAGCAGCCCGGTCGATCGCGATACGCTGTACCCGGCATCGCGCATTGCCGGAACGAGAAGCGCGACCAGCGCCGCCGTGTCGGCCACAGCGGAACCGGAAAGCGCGGCGAGAATGACCGCGGCGACGATGCCGACATAGCCCAGCCCGCCGCGAAAATGGCCGATCCACGCCAGCGAAGCGTCGATGATGCGGCGCGAAATGCCACCCGCATTCATGAATTCACCGGCCAGAAGGAAGAATGGGACGGCAAGTAGCGGGAAGCTGTCTGCGCCGCTCAACATGTTTTGCGCGACGATCTGGGCATTCATCATGTCCAGATTCCACATCATCGCCAGACCGGCGACGATCAGGGCAAAGGCGATGGGCAAGCCGAGCGCCATCGCGGCCAGCAGAACGCATATGAAAATCAGGACGATCATTAATCTTTGCCCCCGGTGATTTCGCTTGCTTCGCGCAGCGCTTCACGCTCTTAACCGTTAAGGCCGTCGCTTTGCAGGCGCTCATCCATGTCAAAGCCCCTGAAGAGGTTCCGCAAAAGCCGGGCGCCCACCATGATGATCATGGTGATGCCGCACACATAGGCCGACGAATAGACGACCTCCATCGGGATATTAAGCACAGGCGACATGTTCTGTCGGTTAATGAAACTCTGCCCCCATGTTCCCCACACGAAGGTCGAGCAGCAGACAATGATCAGAAGGTCGGCCACAACCAGACAGAGCCGCTTCATCTTCGGTCCGAATGCGAGAAAGACAGTATCCATCCCGAGGTGGCCGCCATCACGCATGACAACGGCAGCGCCGATGAACGTCATCCATATGAAGAGGAACCGGGAGAGCTCCTCGGAAACCAGAATCCCGGAATTGATCAGCAGCTGGTCGAAGACCGCCATGCTCACGCCAAGCTCTGCCGCCAG
>DAISVW010000216.1:0-4810 GCA_036826695.1 Aestuariivirga sp. | reverse complement strand
GTCTCCTCGTCATGGGCGTGAGACTGCTTCGACAGGCGCACGGCCTTCTTCAGCTCCGGATGGCGCAGACGCCTCTCGTCCAGCACCACGATGGTCTTGTCGTTCTTGTCGCTCACCACGACGCCCTGCAGGATGCGTTTCGGCATGTTGTTCTCTCCTACTTCGCAGCCACTTTTTGCGACTGCACCGTCTTGAGACGGGCGATGTCGCGGCGGATCTGGCGGATGCGCGCGGTGTTCTCGATCTGCCCGGAAGCCTTCTGGAAGCGCAGGTTGAACTGCTCCTTCCTGAGCTTCAGGATTTCGTCCTTGACCTGGTCGCCGGTCATGACGCGGATGTCGCTGGCCTTCATCTCGCTCACTCCCTTACTCGCCGAGCCGCGCCACGAAGCGCGTCTTGATCGGCAGCTTGGCGGCAGCAAGCCCGAGCGATTCCTCGGCGACGCTGCGCGGCACGCCGTCGATCTCGAACAGCACCCGGCCCGGCTTGACACGGGCCGCCCAGTATTCGGGCGAACCCTTGCCGGACCCCATGCGCACTTCGGCGGGCTTCTTCGACACCGGCAGGTCCGGGAACACCCGGATCCAGATTCGTCCGGCGCGCTTCATGCCGCGGGCAAGCGCCCGGCGCGCGGCGTCGATCTGGCGGGCGGTGAGCCGGTCCGGCTCGACGGCCGTAAGCCCGTAGGCGCCGAAATCGAGCGTGTTGCAGCTCGTCGCCTTGCCATGAATGCGGCCCTTGAAGGCCTTGCGGAACTTGGTTCGTTTTGGTTGCAGCATCGTCGCTTACTCTCAATTCCTCAGGCCGCGTCGCGGTCGCGGCGGCCGCGCGAGCCGCCGGCAGCAGCCGGCTCGTTCATGCGCTTGTCCTGGGCCATCGGGTCGTGCTCGAGGATCTCGCCCTTGAAGATCCATACCTTGACGCCGTTGGTGCCGTAGGTGGTGAAGGCGGTGGCCGTGCCGTAATCGACATCGGCGCGCAGCGTGTGCAGCGGCACGCGGCCCTCGCGGTACCATTCGGTGCGGGCGATCTCGGCCCCGCCGAGGCGGCCGGCGCAGGTGATCTTGATGCCCTCAGCACCCATGCGCTGGGCCGACTGCACGGCACGCTTCATGGCGCGGCGGAACGCCACGCGGCGCTCCAGCTGCTGGGCGATGTTCTCGGCCACCAGATTGGCGTCAACCTCGGGCTTCCTCACCTCGACGATATTGAGGTGGACTTCCGAGTTGGTCATCTCCTGCACTTTCTTGCGCAGCTTTTCGATGTCGGCGCCCTTCTTGCCGATCACCACGCCGGGACGGGCCGAATAGATGGTGACCCGGCACTTCTTGTGCGGACGCTCGATCAGCACCTTGGAGACGCCAGCCTGCTTCAGCTCCTTCTTGAGGTACTCGCGGATGGCGATGTCCTCATGCAGCAGCTTGCCATATTCCCGCGACCCCGCGAACCAGCGCGAGTCCCAGGTGCGGTTGACGCCGAGGCGCAGGCCGACCGGATTTACTTTCTGGCCCATCAGGCGGCCTCCTTGCTTTCTTCGCGGACTTCGCGAACGATGATCGTCAGTTCACTGAAGAACTTCTCGATGCGCCCAACCCGGCCGCGGGCGTTTGGCATCCAGCGCTTCATCACCAGGTTCTTTCCCACCCAGGCTTCCGATACGACCAGGCTGTTGATGTCGAGGCTGTGGTTGTTCTCGGCATTGGCGATCGCCGATTCGAGCGTCTTCTTCACGTCCTTGGCGATGCGGCGGCGCGAGAAGGTGAGATAGGCCAGCGCCTTGTCCACCTTCATGCCGCGGATTTCCGAGGCGACGGCATTGAGCTTGCGCGGCGAGATGCGGATCGAGCGGGTCACCGCCTTGGCGGCGTTGTCGGGCAGGCTGCGCGGGCGGGCCTTCTTGCTCATGACTTGCCTCCGGATGAGGCTTTCTTGTCGCCAGCAGAGTGGCTCTGGAAGGTTCGGGTGGGCGCGAACTCGCCCAGCTTGTGGCCGACCATTTCCTCTGAAACGAGAACCGGGATGAACTTGTTGCCGTTGTGAACCTGGAAGGTCAGGCCCACGAACTGCGGCAGGATGGTCGAGCGCCGGCTCCAGGTCTTGATCGCCTGGGTGCGGCCTCCCGCGCCGCGCGCGGTTTCCACCTTCTTGAGGAGATACCCGTCCACGAACGGGCCTTTCCAAACGGAGCGTGTCACGGTCTACCTCTTACTGAGACTTCTTGCGGTCGTGGCGCGACCGCACGATGAATTTCTGGGTCCGCTTGTTGGAGCGGGTCTTGGTGCCCTTGGTCGGCTTGCCCCACGGCGTCGCCCAGTGCTTGCCGCCGTTGGTACGGCCGCCGTTCGGGTGGTCGACCGGGTTGCGCGCGATGCCGCGCGAGATCGGTCGCTGGCCCTTCCAGCGCGAACGGCCAGCCTTGCCGACGACTTCGTTCATGTGGTCGGGGTTCGAGACCGCGCCGACGCTGGCCATGCAGGACGCATCGACCATGCGGGTTTCGCCGGACTTCAGCTTCAGCAGCACATAGCCCTGGTCGCGGCCGGCGACCATGGCGTAGGTGCCCGCCGCGCGCGCCAGCGAACCGCCCTTGCCGGGCTTCAGTTCGACATTGTGCACGATCGTTCCCACCGGCATGGCGCCGAGCGGCATGGCGTTGCCGGGCTTCACGTCCACCGACTTGCCGGAGACGACCGAGTCGCCCACGCTCAGGCGCTGCGGCGCGAGGATATAGGCCTGCGTGCCGTCTTCATACTTCACCAGCGCAATGACGGCGGTGCGGTTCGGATCATATTCGAGCCGCTCCACCACCGCCGGCATGTCCATCTTCAGGCGGCGGAAATCCACCAGCCGGTAGGACCTCTTGTGGCCACCGCCCTGGCCGCGCGTGGTGATCCGGCCGGAGTTGCCCCGGCCGCCGTTCTTGCCGATGCCCTCGACGAGCGACTTGACCGGCTTTCCCCTCCAAAGCTGGCTGCGGTCCACCTGGATCAGATGGCGGCGGCCGGCGCTGGTCGGATTGAATGTCTTGAGTGCCATGATGCTACCTTGCTGCTCAGAGGCCCGTCGTCACGTCGAGCCGCTGGCCCTCTTCGAGGGTCACATATGCCTTCTTCACGTCGCTCAGGGTGGCGGGACGGCCACGGAAGCGGCGCTCCTTGCCCTTGCGCACCAGCGTGTTGACCGCCTTGACCTTCACCCCGAACAGGCCTTCGACGGCCTTCTTGATGTCGGTCTTGGTCGCATCGCGCGCAACGTTGAAGACAACCTGATTGTTGGCGGAGACCAGCGTCGCCTTTTCGGTGATCGCCGGGCTCTTGATGACGCCGTAGAAATGTTCCTTGCTCACTTGAACCGCGCCTCCAGCGCTTCGACGGCCGCCCTGGTCAGAACCAGCTTCTTGCGGCGCAGAATGTCGTAGACGTTGATGCCCTGCACCGGCAGCACATCGATGTTGGGAATGCTGCGGGCGGCGCGGGCGAAGTTCTCGTTCACCGCCGCGCCGGCGATGATCAGCGCATTGGCGAGGCCCAGCTGCGCGAACGCCTTGGTGAGCGACTTGGTCTTGCCGTCGGAGGCAGCGGCGTCGAGGATCACCAGCGACTGGTCCTTTGCCTTGCTCGAGATCGCATGGCGCAGGCCCAGCGCGCGGATCTTCTTGTTGAGCGCCGTCTCGTGGCTGCGGAAGCGCGGGCCGAAGGCCTTGCCGCCGCCGACGAAGATGCCGGCCTTGCGCGAGCCGTGGCGGGCGCCGCCGGAACCCTTCTGGGGGCCGAGCTTCTTGGTCGTGCGCGAGATCTCGCCGCGCGACTTCGCCTGATGCGTGCCCTGCTGGCGCTTGTTGAGCTGCCACTGCACCACCCGGTGGATGATGTCGGCGCGCGGCTCGAGCCCGAAGATGTGGTCGGCGAGCTCGATGCTGCCGGCCGTCTTGGCCTCGATGGTATGAATATCGGCTTTCATCCCCATCACTCCTTACTCTGCCGCCGGCGCAGCGGCGGCTTCCGGCATCCTGAAGGCGCCGGGCTTTGGCGCCGCCTCCGGAAGCTTCCGCTTCACGGCATCGCGCACCGAAACCCACGCGCCCTTGACGCCCGGCACCGAGCCCCTGATCATGATCAGGCCCCGGCCGGGATCGGTCTTCACCACGACGACGTTCTGCGTGGTCACCGTCTCCGAACCCAGATGGCCCGGCATCTTCTTGTTCTTGAACACCTTGCCGGGGTCCTGGCGGTTACCCGTCGAACCGATCGAGCGGTGGCTGATCGACACGCCGTGCGTTGCCCGCAGGCCGCCGAAGTTCCAGCGCTTCATGCCGCCGGCGAAGCCCTTGCCCATCGAGGTCGCGGTCACGTCCACGAACTGGCCGGGCACGAAGTGATCGACGGTGATCTCGGCACCCACCGGAATCACGTTGTCCGGAGACACGCGGAATTCCTTCAGCTTGCGCTTGGGCTCGACCTTGGCGACCGCGAAATGGCCGCGCTCCGCCCTGGTGAGGCGCTTGATCTTGGGCACGCCCGCGCCAAGCTGCAAGGCGGTGTAACCGTCCTTGTCATTGGTTTTCTGCGCCACGACCTGGCAGTTGTCCACCTTCAACACGGTGACGGGAACGGCTGCTCCCTCCTCCGTGTAGATGCGGGTCATGCCCAGCTTCTGTGCGATGAGACCAGAACGCATCGCTTTACTCCTTCACAGCCCTGTCTCAGAGCTTGATTTCAACGTCGACGCCGGCAGCGAGATCGAGCTTCATCAAAGCATCGACCGTCTGCGGTGTCGGATCAACGATGTCGAGAAGGCGGCGGTGAGTCCG
>DAISVW010000215.1:0-4813 GCA_036826695.1 Aestuariivirga sp. | reverse complement strand
TTGTCTACAAGTGCAGGTTCGGCGGCGATGGGGAACCCTATGCCCTTCAAGGCTTGGGGCCGAGGTGCAGGTTCGGCAGCCTGCTTCTTTCCTCGGGCGCGGAGTACCGGAATGTGCCCGTACCCGGCCAACTAGAGGATGTCAGATTAGCTCCTCGCCTCCGCGTTGCTGTCTATCGTGCACACGTTCACGCACAGGACTGCCATGGTCAATGGTACTGCAAATATGTCTATGAACTCAGGGAGAACTGGTTCCGCCTCGTCGGTCCATGCCCGCCGGCTGGCTGCCGCGCCCTCCTCTCTGCACCCACCGACGATCTAGCGCCACAGGCAGCCGCGCGCCCATGACCCTCACATCCTCAGGGCGCTCGGCCGTGCACGGGCGTGACGGTTGGCGCTGGACGGCTTAGCCCCCTTGCAGAGGCGTGAATGGAAACCAGTATCAATCAGCATTCAAGCCAGAAGGAATTTCGAGGCGCATCCGGCTCGCGTAGGAGTTTGTACTGGTAAAGTGGCGGAGACGGAGGGATTCGAACCCTCGATACGCCTTGACAGCGTATGACGATTTAGCAAACCGTTGCCTTCAGCCACTCGGCCACGTCTCCTGGCTGGCTTGGCTTTTGCCGTGATTTCCGGATCGATGCAAGGGTGGCGTCCCGGCTGTCAGCCGCGGCGAGGCGGCGCCTCGGGGAATTCCCTGCGCAGCCGCTGCTCCAGTTCCACGAGATCGGCCGGCAAGGCCATGCCGGTGGCGCGGAGCTGGTTCAGTTCCTGGTGGATCTGCTGATAGAGCTCGTGCAGATCCTCCGGCTGGTCGTTCATCTCGCCCAGCAGCAGACCGATCTGCGCCTTGAGCTGCTCGAATGCCATGGTCTCTTCCTCCATCTTCCACGCTCCATACATAGTCCGATCCCGCCCGAGCCGCCAGATTAGAGACGTTCTAAATCCGAGTATTTTACTCGGTTTTTATTGACAGCGCCGGAGACGGGGCTCATAGAGCCACAGAGAAGCAATCCGTCGTCATGGTCAGGAGCAGCCCGTCATGTCCCCGTCTCGCCGCCCGTTCGCGGTTCTCGGATTAGGGCTCGCGCTGGCAGGCAGCCTGCCGTCCGCCGCCTCGGCGGAGCAGGTGGTCAATGTCTACAGCTACCGGCAGCCCACCCTGATCCAGCCGCTGTTCGATTCCTTCACGGCCAGGACCGGCATCGAAGTGCGCGCCGTGTTCGCCGACAATGGCCTCGTCGAGCGCCTCGCCCAGGAAGGCCGCAACAGCCCCGCTGATCTTCTGCTCACCTCCGATGTGGGCCGCCTCGTCGAAGCGGCCAACCGCGGGCTGGCGCAGCCGGTCGCTTCGGAGATCATCCTCGCCGATGTGCCGGCCAATCTGCGCGATGCGGAAAACCGCTGGTTCGGCCTCACCATGCGGGCCCGCGTCGTCTATGCGTCCAAGGAGCGCGCGCCGATCACCGCCATCAGCTATGAGGAGCTGGCCGATCCGAAATGGCGCGGCAAGATCTGCATGCGGCCCGGAAACCACCCCTACAATCTCGGCCTGATCGCCGCGATGATCGCCCACAAGGGCGAGGATTTCACCCGCGGATGGCTTGAGGGTCTGAAAGCCAATCTGGCGGTGAAGCCATCGGGCAATGACCGCGCCCAGGCCAAGAGCGTGTTCGCCGGCGAATGCGACCTCGCCATCGCCAACACCTATTACATGGGCAAGATGCTGACCGAGGAGAAGGAGCCCGAACAGAAGCAATGGGCCGGGGCGGTGAAGATCGTGTTTCCGTCCTCGCCTGACTTCGGCACCCATGTGAACATTTCCGGCATGATGCTCACCGCCAATGCGCCGAACCGCGACAACGCCCTGAAGCTGATGGAGTTCCTCGCCAGCGACGAGGCCCAGCAGATCTATGCCAACGGCAATTTCGAGTATCCGGTGAACCCCCGCGTGCCGGCCAGTGACCTGGTGCGCTCATGGGGCGACTTCACGCCGGATAGCCTCAACGTGGCCGAGATCGCGAAGTTCGAGCCCGCTGCCTCCCGGCTCGTCGACGAGGTGCAGTTCAACGACTGACGCCGCGGACCCAATTTCCGGTAGCTTTCCTGGCGGAATGATCTATAGTTTCCGGAAGGGAGTCTCAAATGCGTAATCTTGTGTTCATGGCCGGTCTGGCCCTCGCCTTCGCGGCAAACCCCGCCGCAGCCGCTGAAAACTTCATTCCGCTGGGTCAGGACTACGGCCTGGAGAACGACAGACTGCCGCCGCTCGACACCGACCAGGAACGTTTCAACGCCCAGGCGGACATCTATCAATCCGAGGTCTATAACCGCGAACTGCAGCAGAAGCAGTTCGACAGCCGCATCTTCAACCTTCTGAACGAGCAGAATCCGGGCGACATCACCAGCCCGAACCTCGATTACTGACGGCAGAAACCCCCACGCGTATGTGAAGGGCCGGTTGACCGGCCCTTTGGCTTTTCACGGGGTGAGCGGAACGCCGATCAGCGCGACGACCGGATAATGGTCCGAACCGGCCGACTCGCCGATGCGGGCCGGCGCCAGCAGGCGGAGGCCCGGCGAAACCAGAATGTGGTCAATGGCGATCTGCGGCAAGCCCAGCTGCGCGGGCCAGGTCGGCAGGAATGTCAGCCGCGAAAGACCCGCCCTGTTCTCCAGCACCGTCATGATCCGCGAGAATGGCGTGGCATTGAAATCGCCCATCACCAGCTTGCGCCCGGCGGTGGCCTCGATGAGCTTCGCGATTTCCGTTACATGCCGCAACTGCCTCTCCGCATACGGAAATCTCGTGGTGTGAACCCCGAACACCGTGAGGCCGCCGGCCTCGGGGCCCAGCTTCACACGAATGTAGGGCGGTCCCCGCCAGATGCCCCTGGCATCGGTTCTGGTGATCGGCAGCCGCGAGAGGACGACGAAGTTGCAATAATCCAGATCATAGCAGTCAGCCTGGTGCGGGTAGCGGTCCCTGATCTGCGACAGAATGCGGCGCTTGGCGGAGCCCATTTCGATCAGCACCAGCACGTCGGCATCGAGCCGCAGGATTTCCGCCTTCACGGCATCGGCATCCTCGCTCACCCACAAGGTATTGAAGCTCGCGACCTTCAGGGCCCGCTCGCCCCCGGCGGCCGCCACAGCTGGCCATGGGCCGCGGCTGGCCAGATGCGGCCACATGCCGACGCCGGCGATGCCCAGAACCAGCAGCACGGTGGCGGTCAGCAGCCTCGCCCGTGGCATCAGGCCGCCCAGCAGAAAGGCAAGCGCAATCAGCGCGAACTGCAGCGTGAAATGCGAGAAAACGTCGAAGCCGATCCACAGCTGGCCAAGCCGGGACGCGAAAAGGCCGGCAAGGCCAATCCCGAGGCCGACAAAGCACTCGATGCCACCGGACGCGCGCCTCTTGCGGCGGACCGGTTGAACCTCCGCGTCAGGCGGTGTCTCAGTCAGTAGGTCAGCCCTGCGCGGCACAGGTTCCCCGTTTCGGAACTAGAGCAGTCTGCTTTCCATCGGCAGAATCTGTTCTGGAGTACCAAAACCGGGAAGCGCCTCAAAGCGTTTCTTCCACGCCACGATGTGCGGATAGGCAGTGATATCGATATTGGCCTCGCTGGCGTAGCGCAGAACGCCATAGACGCCGATGTCGGCGATGGTCGGCCGCCTGGCGGCGACCCATTCGGATTTCGTGAGCTCATGCTCCAGTACCGCCAGCGCCGCCCTGGCCTCGGTGTCGTACATGATGCGCACCTCGTCGCCGAACTGGCGCAGGCCGCGGGCCCGGGCGCGCAGCCGGTAGACCGGTATCGACAGCCTGTCCCATTGCCAGAACAGCCATTCGCGGATGCGGTTCTTCTCGAGTTCCGTCTTGCCATCGAACTTGCCCAGCGCCTCGGCAAGGTGCTGCAGGATGGCGGAGGACTGGACGAAATAGGTCTGGCCATCGCGCAGCGACGGCACCTGGCCGTAGCGGTTCTTGACCAGGTAGTCCGGCTGCTTGTGCTGGCCCTCGCGGAGATTGACATGGATGTAGGAGAACGGATACCGGGCCAGCGCCAGCATGAGACCAACGGTATAGCTCGGGCCGGAGCCCAGCATGCCGTAGAGCGTGAAGCGCTCCTTGTTGCCGGACGGCGCCGCCCCCGCCGGCTTCCTGGCGGCTGGCTTCGGCTTGGCGGCCGCCTTCACCTGCTTCCTGGCAACAGGCTTTTTCGCAGCCTTCGTGGCTGTCTTGGCCATCGTCTAAACCCTCCCGGCTCCTGAGTTTTTTAATTCCGGGTACGGACTATAGCTGAGGAAAGGCCTCTCCGACAACTGAAACCAAGAAAGAGCCCCGCCGCTGCCGGTTACGCCACCCCGGACCTGGCTGCAGGCTGCCCCGCGGCCATGCGAGGAGCCGCCCGGGAAATAAATAAATTATTGAAATATATGATCTTTTTCAGATTCCCAGCTTCGCCTTGAGAAGCTCGCTCACGGCTTGCGGATTGGCCTTGCCGCCGGTTGACTTCATCACCTGACCCACGAACCAGCCCAGCATGGTGGGTTTGGCCCTGACCTGTTCCACCTTGTCCGGATTGGCGGCGATGATCTCCAGCACCGCCTTTTCGATGGCGCCGGTGTCGGTGACCTGGCGGAGGCCACGGGCCTCGACGATTGCGGCTGGTGAACCGCCTTCCGTCCAGACGATCTCGAACAGGTCCTTGGCGATCTTGCCGGAGATCGTGCCGCCGGCGATCAGATCGACGATCTCGCCCAGCTGGGCGGCGGAAACCGGCGTCGTCGCGACGGTCTTTCCCTCCTTG
>DAISVW010000214.1:1706-4857 GCA_036826695.1 Aestuariivirga sp. | reverse complement strand
CGCGGAGAGATCATATTTGCGGACGCAGTCTCCTTCCGGGTCTTCCTTCTTGATGGCCCGGAAGGCGGTGGGCGCGGTGAACAGCGCCGAGACGCCATAGTCCGACACGATGCGCCAGAAGGTTCCGGGATCCGGCGTGCCCACCGGCTTTCCCTCGAACAGGATGGTGGTGGCGCCATGCAGCAGCGGCGCATAGACGATGTAGGAATGGCCCACCACCCAGCCCACGTCCGAGGCGGCCCAGAACACCTCGCCCGGCCTGATGCCGTAGATGTTTTCCATCGACCATCTGAGCGCCACCATATGCCCGCCATTGTCGCGCACCACGCCCTTGGGCTGGCCGGTGGTGCCGGAGGTGTAGAGAATATAGAGGGGGTCGGTGGCCTCGACGTTCACACAGGCCGCGGCGCGGCCCTGCCCTCTCGCCACGCGGGTGACGTCTTCCCAGTCATGGTCGCGGCCCGCTTTGAGCTCCGCGGCAACCTGCGGGCGCTGCAGGATGACGCAGGATTCGACCTTGTGCGCGGCGATGTCCAGCGCCTGGTCGAGCAGCGGCTTGTAGGCGATCACCCGGCCCGGCTCGATGCCGCAGGAGGCGGACAGGATGAGCCTGGGCTTGGCGTCATTGATGCGGGTGGCGAGTTCCGGCGGCGCGAAGCCACCGAACACCACCGAGTGGATGGCGCCCAGCCTGGCGCAGGCCAGCATGCCGAACAGCGCTTCCGGAACCATCGGCATGTAGAGGATCACCCGGTCGCCCTTGCGCACGCCGAGATCCTCGAGCGCCGCCGCCAGCACCGACACCTCGTCGAGGAGCTGGCGATAGGTGTAGCGCGCCCTGGCGCCGGTGACCGGGCTGTCATAGATCAGCGCAAGCCGCTCGCCATGGCCCTCCTTCACGTGGCGGTCCACGGCGTTCCAGCAGGTGTTGCATTGAGCGCCAACGAACCAGCGGTCGAGCCCGCCGACCTGGGCATAGACCTGCTCCCACGGCGCTGCCCAGTCGTTGGCCCTGGCGGCCTCCGCCCAGAACGCGGCCGGGTCCTGTTTCCAGCTGGCATATATGTCGTGATAGCGGCTCATGGGGCGTGCCTTTCGCGGCGATGATCGAGTGCGGGTTTGCCCAGCCGGAGGGGCCGCTTTGACGGCGGGGCCGGCTGGGCTAGAACCGCTTCCATTCTGACCAAGGATAGCGTCATGTCCGCCTACGAGAAAGACCTCGACAAGAATGCCGCCAATTTCCAGCCGTTGACGCCGCTGAGCTTCCTGGCGCGCGCGGCGGCCGTCTACCCGGATCACATGGCGATCGTGCATGGCCGCCAGCGCGTCAGCTATGCAGCGTTCTATGGCCGCTGCCGCCGTCTCGCCTCCTCGCTGGTGAAGGCCGGCCTCCGGAAGGGCGAGACCGTCTCAGTGCTGCTCGCCAACACGCCCGCCATGCTCGAATGCCACTATGGCGTGCCGATGGCGGGCGCCGTGCTCAACACGCTGAACACCAGGCTCGATGCCGCCACCATCGCCTTCTCGCTCGCTCACGCCGAAGCGCGGGTGCTGATCGTCGACCGGGAATTCTCGAAGCTCGCCCGCGACGCGCTGGCGCTGATGCAGGCGCCGCACCCGATCGTCATCGACTACGTGGACCCGGAATATGTGGTGGACGGCGAGCCGGTGGGCGCCATCGATTACGAGCAGTTCGTGGGAAGCGGCGACCCCGGCTTCACATGGCTGTGGCCCGCCGACGAGTGGGAGGCGATCTCGCTCAACTATACGTCCGGCACCACCGGCAATCCGAAGGGCGTGGTCTATCACCACCGCGGCGCCTATCTCCTGGCGCAGGGCAATGTGCTGACCGCGGCGATGCCCAAGCACCCGGTCTATCTCTGGACGCTGCCGATGTTCCACTGCAACGGCTGGTGCTTTCCGTGGTCGATCTCGGTCGTCGGCGGCACCCATGTGACGCTGCGCTGGGTGCGTCCCAGGGCAATCTGGGAAGCGCTCGCCGAACACAAGGTCACGCATCTGTGCGGCGCGCCCATCGTGATGTCGACGATCCTCAATGCGCCGGCCGAAGACAAGCGCGCCCTCTCTCACAAGGTGGAGTTCTTCACCGCCGCGGCGCCGCCACCCGAGGCGGTGCTGGCCGCCATGGCGGATGCGGGCTTCAACGTCACGCATCTCTACGGCCTCACCGAAACCTATGGGCCCGCCGTGGTCAATGACTGGAAGGCCGAATGGGACCTGCTCGACAGCCCGGCGCGCGCCGCCAGGAAGGCCAGGCAAGGCGTGCGCTACCACGCGCTCGAGGACCTGACCGTGATGAACCCCGAGACCATGGAGCGGGTGCCCGCCGACGGCGAAACCATGGGCGAGGTGATGTTCCGCGGCAACATCGTGATGAAGGGCTATCTCAAGAACCCAAAGGCCTCCGCCGAGGCCTTCCGCGGCGGCTGGTTCCATTCCGGCGATCTGGGCGTGCTGCACCCCGACGGCTACATCCAGTTGAAGGACCGCTCGAAGGACATCATCATCTCGGGCGGCGAGAACATCTCCTCGATCGAGGTCGAGGACGTGCTCTACAAGCACCCCGCCGTGCAGGCAGCGGCGGTGGTGGCGCGGCCCGACGAGAAATGGGGCGAAACGCCTTGCGCCTTCGTGGAGCTCAAACCCGGCAAGCAGGCCACGGCGGAGGAGATCATCGCCTGGTGCCGCGGCGGCCTCGCCAGCTTCAAGACGCCGCGCCATGTGGTGTTCACCGAACTTCCCAAGACCTCGACCGGCAAGATCCAGAAATTCAAGCTCAGGGACATGGCCAGGGGTTTATGACGGCGGACATGCTTCCGATGTTTCGCGCCGTCATGTGCCCTATGTCTTCTCCCGCTCCTTGAGCGGGAGAAGAAAGGGGCCCATTGCGAAGCAATGGGAAAGATGAGGGGAAGGTGGCGTGAGAAACAAGTCAGCACGCTTCGCTCCCCTCACCTTCCCCAACTTCGCTGGGGCCCCCTCCTCTCCCGCAGGCGGGAGAGGACGAACGGTATCCATCTCGTTCGTAGACAAGCAGCTCTGACGTCGCTCTCAATCGCGCTGCGTCACTCCGGAGCCTCGGCCGGCTTGAAGGCGTCGGCGCGGGCCTCGGCTTCTTTCCTGTCAGCCT
>DAISVW010000214.1:0-1606 GCA_036826695.1 Aestuariivirga sp. | reverse complement strand
GCCTCGGCCGGCTTGAAGGCGTCGGCGCGGGCCTCGGCTTCTTTCCTGTCAGCCTCGGGCAGCTTGCCGAACTGCGTGTCGAGCTCGGCGTCACCGCGTCCGGCGCGGGTGGCGAGGATATGCCACTTCATTGCCTCGACCGGATCGGCGGCGGCGCCGCGGCCGGCGGCAAGCACCCGCGCCACGCGGTTCTGGGCAATCGGGTTGCCGCGCCTTGCCGACAGAAGCAGCCATTGCGCGCCGATCTTCTCGTCCTGCCGCACGCCTTCGCCGCGGAACACCAGGACGCCGTAATCCAGCATGGCATCGGCATTGCCCTGGCGGGCCGCTTCGCCGATCAGCGCGGCGGCCTTGACCGGATTCTTCGGCACGCCCAGGCCTTCGAGATAGAGCACGCCAAGCTGATAGCGCGCGGCGGCGTGCTGCTGCGCGGCGGCTTTCTCAAGCCACTGCGCCGCGCCCCCCATGTCTGGCGGATTGCCGAAGGCGCCGAGCGCCAGCAGCCCCATCTGGAACTGTGCCTCGGCAAGCCCGGCTTCGGCCGCCTCGCGCATCAGCGACTCGCCCTTCGCATAGTCAAAGCTGCCGCCGGCCTCATCGAGATAGGTACGGGCAAGCGCCATCTTCTCCTGCGCATCCGCGGTTTGCGCATCAGCAGGCGCGGCTGCCGCAAGCAGCAGCGCCAGGACGGCGGCAACAATTCTCATGACCTTCCCAGACGTTGTGACAGGGCTGTCACGATGCGGCGGGCGGCATCGGCGTCCTGCCACATCGCATCCGACGGGCGGATGAAGTCCGGTTTCTGCGGCAGCAATATGTCGAGGTCCTGAGGCTCCACCGGCATGAAGGCGACACAGGGGATCTCCATCATGTCGGCCCACCAGCGCACGATGGGTTCGCCGCCCAGCGAAGCGCTGGTCTGATCGAAGGCGATGTAGTCGGCGCCTGCTTCCGCCGCCTCCATGGCGAAATGGCGCGAGCCCGCGGCATAGGCGCCGACGATCCCGTCCTTGCCGAGCGCCTGGCGGGCCGTTGCGACATCGGCCGTGTCGGCGTCAACCTGCACGCCATCGGCACCCGCCCTTGCCGCATCGCGCGCCTCGCCATCGACGATTACCGCGACGCCAAGCGCCTGCGCCGTGGCCGTGAGATCCTTCGCGGCGGCCGGCGGCACGAGCAGGCTCGCAACGTCACCCGCTTCCGCGGCCGCCTTCAGACATGCGGCAAGGCGCGCGGGCGGCGCATCGGCGGGCGCCACCAGAAACAGGCGGGGCGTCAGGCCGCCTTCTCCGCGTCCTGGCTCCAGCGGCCGGACGCCGCCAGCGCATTCATGCGGGCGCGATGCGCGAAGGCGCGCTGCCCGGCGGCAACATTCGCCGGTTTGCCGCCCCAGGCCTTCAGCGCATCAGCCTGCAAGGCGCGGCCATAGGAGAAGGTGAGCTTCCAGGGCAGCGGCCCGGCTGCATTCATCAGATGCAGATGCGCGGTCGCATCCTCGCCGGACTGGCCGCCCGACAGGAACGAGAATCCCGGCACGGCGGCAGGCACGCAGCGCCTGAGAACCTGAAGGGTCTTCTCCGCCCCTTCCGCGCGGCTCGCCTGACGG
>DAISVW010000213.1:0-4857 GCA_036826695.1 Aestuariivirga sp. | reverse complement strand
AACCCTCGTATTCAGCTTGGAAGGCTGCTGCTCTACCATTGAGCTACACCCGCCTTGGAAATCCGTCGTCCGAACTCCTCACCCATGATCTGGCGCTGGCCAAGAGACAGTGGTGGGGGAGGTAGGACTCGAACCTACGAAGGCGAAGCCAGCGGATTTACAGTCCGCCCCCTTTGCCGCTCGGGACACTCCCCCGCTCTACCCTCGGAAAGGGCTTTCCACTGACTTTCGGCCAAACGCTATTCAGCCCGGGGGACACCCGGGCCGAAATTCCGCCGCGTTATGCAGGGGCAGACCTTGCAAGTCAAGGGTTTGCTTACGAGGATCTCCTTCGTTTGTCGAAGACAACCACAACCGGCGGCAGAGCCGCATACGAGGCGCGTCCAGTTCTGGCGCGGAATCCTCAGAATGATCCCTATCTTATTGATATCATGAGAATTATCGACAATTGAAAGATTTCCGCGCCGGCCATTGACCTGAACGGGTGATCGCGCTTCCCTCCGGCCATGGAACTTGTGACCACCACCGAATCGCTCGCCGCCCTGTGCCGTAACCTGGCGCAGGAGCCATTTATCACCGTTGACACGGAGTTCATGCGCGAGACCACCTACTGGCCCGACCTTTGTCTGATCCAGGTTGCGGGAGCAAACGTCAATGGCCTCATCGATCCGCTGGCGCCGGGCATCGATTTGGGGCCGTTTTTCACCCTGATGAATGACGCCAACGTACTAAAGGTGTTTCATGCCGCACGACAGGACATCGAGATCATGGTCCACCGGGCCGGCGTCGTGCCACATCCGGTGTTCGACACCCAGATCGCCGCCATGGTCTGCGGCTTCGGTGACCAGGTGGGCTATGAGGCAATCGTGCGCCGCCTCGTCAAGGCGGAGATCGACAAGTCATCGCGCTTCACAGATTGGTCACGGCGTCCACTCAGCGACAAGCAGCTCACCTATGCGCTGGCCGACGTTACCCATCTCCGCATCGTCTACGAAGCCCTGAAGAAGGAGCTGGACCGTACCGGCCGCGAGCACTGGCTCAACGAGGAAATGGACATCCTCACCAATCCGGCCACCTACCGTACCGAGCCGGAAGACGCCTGGCGGCGGATCAAGGTCAGGCTCCGTTCCAGGAAGCAGTTGGGGGCATTGATCGAGGTGGCGGCCTGGCGCGAACGCGAAGCCCGCGAGAAGAACGTTCCCCGCGCCCGCATTCTCAAGGACGACGCCATCGCCGAAATCGCCACGCAGACACCGCAGACGCGCGAGGCCCTGAACCAGCTGCGCGCCTTGCCCCGCGGCATGGCCGCCTCTCGCACCGGCGACGCGGTACTCAAGGCGGTGGCAGCAGGTCTTGCCCGTGATCCCAAGACCCTGCCGCAGCCAGAGGACGAGCGCAGCGACATGAGCGACGCCGCGCAGGCAGCCGCGGAAGTGCTGAAGCTCGCCCTCAAGGTGATCTGCCAGCAAGAGGGCATCGCGCCCAAGCTGGTGGCATCGAGTTCCGACATCGATGCTCTGGCCGAGCGCGACGACCCCGACATTCACCTGATGCACGGCTGGCGGCGCCAGTTGTTCGGCAACATGGCCCTCGCCATCAAGCATGGCGAGGCGGTGATCTGTTTCGAGAGCGGCAGGGTGCGGGTGCGGCCGGCGCAAGGGCCCCTCAAGGCGGCGGCGGAATAGGGTCCAGAGCAGCGGGGGATCGTTTGAACTCAGCTGTTCCAGACAAGCACTCTCGTCATTTGCCGGCTTGACCGGGCAATCTTCTTCGTTGTGGCGAGAAAGAGGATGCCCGGATCAAGTCCGGGCAAGATGAGCTTTATGTGGTCTGTGGTGCACACAAATGACTGGCCGCTGCTCTATTTGCGCCCGATCACCACGCGCCCGGTGCGGCCCATCTCGGCGGCAAGGCCGGCGAGGCGCTTGTCCACCCGCTCGCCCGCCAGATCGGCAAGCTTGCGCGGAAGCTGCAGCACGAGGCTCTTGTTCTCGGCAAGTTTCAGGCCGATTTCCGGCAGCATGCCGGGCATCGCCGCCGACAGGATATAGGCCAGCCGGAACACGCTGCTCAGCAGATGGGCGCGCTGGTGATCCTCATCGCCCAGGAGCCGGTTGAGGCCATCGCCATCCTCGCCTTCGCCGTCATAACGATAGAAGACGGTCAGCGCCAGAAACACCCGCCCCGGATGATCGATACCCACGAAGGCCGCCTGCGAGATCATCGAAAGCGACCGCTCGGCCCGGTAGTCCGGGTGGGCGCGCCAGCCGATGTCCGCGAGCAGGCAGGAGGCATAACGGAGCCGCCGCTGGCTGGCGGTTTCAGGAAGCTTGCCAGGCCCGAAGAGCTGATCCGTCCAGTCGCAAAGTTCCAGTTCGTGCTCTGGTGATCGGGCATAGCGGCGCGCGAAATCCCAGCACGATGACAGCAGCGCATCGCTGTTGCGCTTGCGGCCGGGAAGCTTCGAATAGAGCAAGCCCTCGCGCACGCCGTAGACGGAGATTTCAACGGCATTGGCCTCGCTGTGGTGCAATAGCCTTTCCAGAACCAGCGCGCCGTAGGGCATGGTGTCGGCGCGGCTGCGCGAGACCTCGCGGATATCGCGCAGCGAGGCGGCTGAAAGATTGGACACCAGGCCAGACAGCGACATGGCCTGCGAGCGCCCGAGGCGGTAGCTGTGCAGCACATGCAGCGGATAATGGCTCTGCGCCATGTGCAGTTTGGCGAGGTTTCGCCAGGTTCCGCCGACCGCGTAGAACGTGCGGCCCTTGAGCCGTGTGAGAATATTGGTCTTCGACAGCGACTCGTCGACAATGCGTCTGGCCTTGTCGATCGAGTCGCCGGAAAGATCCATAAGGCGCAATGGCCCTAATGGCAGTGTAACACCTTCGCGCAGCTTGCCGCCCTTGATGTCGATCAGTTCGAGCGAGCCGCCGCCCAGGTCTCCCACCACGCCATCGGCCTCCGGAATGCCGGCGATGACGCCGAGAGCCGCGAAGCGCGCCTCCTCCTTGCCGGTCAGCACCTTGATGTCGGCGCCCAGCGCCTTTTCGGCCCTCGCCACAAACTGCGCGCCATTGGAAGCCTCTCGCGAGGCAGCAGTTGCCACGGCATAGACATGCTTGGCGCCGATCTGCTGGGCCAGCGCCCGGAAGCGCCTCAGCGCAGCCAGCGCTCGCGTCACACCCTCTTCCGCCAGCTTGCCCTTGGTGGCAACGCCGCGCCCGAGTCCGCACAGGATCTTCTCGTTGAAGATCGGGGTGGGCGAGCGACGCAAGCCATCATAAACTACCAGACGCACCGAATTCGACCCGATGTCGACCACGGCGATCGGCCGGTACTTCGGCGGTTCGGTGCGGAAACCCCTGTGCCAGATCATGTCTTTGTCCTGGCCTTGCGCTTCTGGCGGGCGATGATCTGCGGCGGCACATTGCCCGCCTGGGAACGTCCGCGGCCCGACAGCGATGGGTTCTTCATGAAGTAATCGTGGGCGTTGAAAGGCTCATCGTCCTGCCCGGGCGAAATCCGCCGAGACGAACCATCGGGAAGCAGCTCCCAGCTCTGCTGATTGTCCTTCATGTTGGCGACCATGATCTGGTCGAGGATCTGATCGTGCACGGTGGGGTTCTCGATCGGGATCAGGGTTTCCACCCGCCGGTGCAGGTTGCGCTGCATCCAGTCGGCCGAACTGATGTAGACCCTGGCGCGATTATGCGGCAACGCCTGACCGGCGCCGAAGCAGACGATACGCGAATGCTCGAGAAAACGTCCGACAATGCTCTTGACCCGGATGTTGTCAGAGAGCCCGGGAACGCCCGGCCTCAGGCAGCAGATGCCGCGCACCACGAGATCGATCTGCACGCCCTCCTGGCTTGCCCGGTACAGGGCATCGATGATGCCGGGATCGACAACCGAATTGAGCTTGGCCCAGATCTGGGCCGGCCGGCCGGCGCGGGCGTGCTCGATCTCCTCATCGATATGGTCGAGCAGACGCTCTTTGAGGTTGATGGGCGACAGCGCCAGCTTTTCGAGATCCTCCGGCTGAGCATAGCCGGAGATGAAGTTGAACAAACGCGCGGCGTCGCGCACCAGGGCGGGATCGCAGGTGAAGAAGGAGAGATCGGTATAGATCTTGGCGGTGACCGGGTGGTAGTTGCCGGTGCCGAAATGCACGTAGGTGCGCATCTGGTTGCCCTCGCGCCGCGTGACCATTGACACCTTGGCATGGGTCTTGAGCTCGATGAACCCGAACACCACCTGGACGCCCGCCCGTTCAAGGTCGCGCGCCCACTGGATGTTGGCTTCCTCGTCAAAGCGTGCCTTGAGCTCAACCAGCGCCATCACCGTCTTGCCGGCCTCCGCCGCCTTTGCGAGCGCGGCGACGATGGGCGAGTCTTTCGAGGTGCGGTAGAGCGTCTGCTTGATGGCCACCACGTCCGGATCATTGGCCGCCTGCAGCACGAACTGGACCACGACATCAAAGGATTCATAGGGGTGATGAACGACGATGTCCTTCTGCCGGATGGCCGCGAAGCAGTCGCCGCCATGATCCCGGATGCGCTCGGGAAACCGCGCGATGAACGGCTTGAACTTGAGATCCGGCCGTTCGTCGAGGATCAACTGCCGGGTATCGGAATAGCCCACCAGCCCCTGGCACTCGACGATCGCGTCACGGTTGACGTCAAGCTGGTCAGCAATGAACTCGCGCAGCGAACCCGGTGTCTCGGCACTCACCTCCATGCGGATCACCGATCCCCGGCGGCGGCGCTTCAGGGCGGTTTCGAACACCCGCACGAGGTCTTCGGCCTCTTCCTCGATTTCGATGTCGCTGTCGCGAATCACCCGGATCACGCCCTG
>DAISVW010000212.1:0-4877 GCA_036826695.1 Aestuariivirga sp. | reverse complement strand
CAGGACTTTCGGGTGAACGCCATAGACGTTGTCTGATGCGAAATTCATGGCTGTTGTCGTGTCTTTCTACGCTTTGAGCAGCGCCTTGAGTTGTACCGCCGGATCGCCCAGCGCTTGCGGTGAAGGCGCAGCACGCCTGGCGATCAGCATTTCCGCAAGCTTCACGTCACGCGAGATGGCGTTGCCGGGCCCGATGCCAGAGGCCGCCACCAGCGTCCCCTCGCCATCGAGATGGAAGATCACGAATGTGTCCTCCGCCAGCTGGCGGCGCACGGTGGCAACGCCGTCACCCGGAACGCCGGCGATTTGCAGCGAAAGCTCATACTGGTCGGACCAGAACCACGGCACCGCCACATAGGACTTTGAGCCACCCAGCATGTTTTCGGTGGCCACATTGGCCTGGTCGGTGGCGTTGCGCCAGGCTTCGAGCCGCATGCGCTTGCCGCCGAACAGCCCGTGTGGGAAGGAGCAGCAATCGCCCGCCGCGTAGATGTCCGGGTCTGAAGTGCGCAGCTCCGCATCGCAGGCGATGCCGTTGTCGATGGCAAGCCCCGCTTGCTGGGCGAGAATCGTCTCCGGAGCTGCGCCGATGCCGGCGATCACGATGTCAGCCTTCAGCTTGCGGCCATCGGCGAGGATCACGCCATCCGTCTCAACGCCCGTGAGCCCGGTGCCGATCTCCATGGTCACGCCAGCCGCGGCATGGCGGGCGTGCACCACCCGGGCGATCTCTTCCGGAACGCCGCGCATCAGGATGCGCGGCTGCGCCTCGATGAGCGTCACGGCTGAGCCCAGTTTCCGCGCGCTGGACGCTACCTCGAGGCCGATGAAGCCGCCGCCGATGATCGCCGCCGAAGTGCTGGCGCGGAGACTCTTTCGCAAGTGATCGCCATCGGCGAAATCGCGCAGCGTGTAGGCCAGTTCGCCGCCCTGGATCGTAAGCTTCCGGGGCTTGGCGCCGGTGGCGATCAGCAGCTTCTTGTAGCCGATGGCGCGGCCGTCGGCGAGCAGCACGGCCTTGTCCGTCCGGTCGATGCCGGTGGCGCGTGTGCCGCGGATCACGGTGGCGTTGAGCGAGGCCAGCATGCTCTCATCCAGCAGATAGACGGGCTGCGGTTCCGGTTCGTCGGTGAGCATCGCCTTTGACAGCGGCGGGCGCTCATAGGGCAGCAGCGTTTCCTCGGTGATGAGGGTGACCGCCCCCTGCCAGCCATTGGCACGCAGGCTGACGATGGCCCTGGCCCCGGCCATGCCGCCTCCCACGATCACCATGCCTGGTTCCGGCATAATTGATGCCCCCATCCTTGTGTTGCCAGTGGTTACGCGATCCCGCCCGCCATTTCCAGTGTGGGCCGCGAGTCCTATTCCGTCGTGCGCATGCCGAGCCGGGCTAGCGTCCAGCGCTCGGCGATGACCACTACCTGGTAGAAGGCGACGGCGATCAGTACGGAGACCGCCGCCACCGTCCTGACCATGCCATAGTCGTGATAGCCGCGGCTCTGGTTCAAGAGATTGCCGAGCCCCGTTCCGGTGGCCAGCCATTCGGCGATCATCACGCCCAGAAGTGCGCGTGGTGCTGCGAGCCTGGTGGCCGCGAAGAGATAGGGGAGTGAAGCCGGGATCGAAACCAGCGTCAGCTGCTGGCGCTTCGACGCGCCATAGGCGCGCGGCAGTTCAAGCGCGGCGCGCGGCACCATGGCCATGCCCTGCGCGCTGGTGACGAAAGCAGGAAAGAAGGTCACCGAAATCGTCACCCACAGAATGAGCGGCGTGCCGCGGCCCAGAAGCAGCACGAGCAAGGGCGTCAGCGCCACCAGCGGCATGGTCTGGGTCACCAGCGCCACCGGCATGAAGCTCCGGGTGATGGCCGGAAACAGATCGGCGAGAACCGCCAGCGTGAAGGCGAATGCAAGACCCGCGGCAAGGCCCAGCAGCGTGATCGGCAGGGTTTCAGCGAGGGCTGCCAGCAGCCGCTCCTGGGCCTGCGCGGCGCCATCGCCCGTGAACAGATAGCTGAAGACGCCGGCTGGCGTCTTGGCGATCATCTCCGGCACGTTGAGCACGGCCAGCAGCAGCCACCACAGCACCAGCGGCAGCGCCGCGGCGGCCGCCGCCAGCAGCAGCGCGGCTACCGGGCTGGTGGCGCCCGCCGGCGGCGCCGGGGCGGCCGTGGGCACCGTCACGGCGCGCGAGGTTCCGGTCACCCGGTTGCCGATCAGGGCGAAGGCGGCATAGGCGAGGCCGGCGATCAGCGTGGCGGTGAGGCCGATGCCCCACAGCCGTGGCGGATCGGCGCGGCCGAGCGAGCCCAGCAGATAGGTGCCGAGCCCGAAGCGGCCGCCGCCGCCGAATTCGGCCAGAATAGCGCCCAGCACGGCGGCCGGCGCGGCGACCCGGAAGCCGCCCAGGATGGATGGCAGCGCGCTTCTCAGTTGCACGAAACGCATTTCGTCGAACCGGCTGCCGCCATAGGCGCGCACCACGTCGAGGCTCCTGGCATCGGCCTGGGTGAGGCCCAATACGGTGGCCGTCATGGTGGCGAAGTAGCAGCCGAGCGCGGCCAGGATGACCCGCGGCGTCATGCCGGAGAAGGTCAGCACCAGCACCGGCGAAATGGCGATCGGCGGCAGGGCGAATATGGCGATGTTCACGCCCCGGAACAGCCGCAGCAGGAAGGGCGAGAGAACGAAAGCGATGCCCGCGAGAATGGCGGCGGCGTTGCCGATGAGGAAGCCGAGGAAGCTCGCTTCAAGGGTTGCCAGCACATGCGGCGGATAATCGCTCTTGTCGGCCCAGAAGCGGGCAAGGATGGCGCTCGGCGCGGGCAGGGCGCCGCTGGCGACCAGTTCAAACCGGCCCGCCACCTCCCACAGCGCCAGCAGCACCGCGAGATTACGAATCATGGTGAGCCGTGAGGCGGTCTCATTCGCCATGAAGAGCGCGCCCCACCACGTCGTTGAGGGCGTGGAAGGCGGGCTCCACGAACAGGCTCTTGTCGCGCGGCCTGTCGAAAGGCACGTCGATCACCGCCGCGATCCGGCCGGGCCTGCTCCGCATCACGACAATGCGGTCAGCGAGGAATACGGCCTCGTCGATGCCATGCGTGACCAGCAGCGTGGTGGCCCGTGACTCCGACCAGATGCGCTGCAACTCGATGTTCATCTGGCGGCGCAGGATCTGGTCGAGCGCGCCGAAGGGTTCGTCGAGGAACAGGATGCCCGGCGTGGTGACCAGCGCCCGGGCGATCGACACCCGCTGGCGCATGCCGCCGGACAGTTCGCCAGGCAGCGCCTTCTCGAAACCCTTGAGGCCGACGAGCGCGATGAGTTCCGAAATCCGGCTGGCATATTCGGCGCGCGGCTTTCCCAGCACGTCGAGCGGCAGCGCGATGTTGGCCTCGACGCTGCGCCAGGGCAGCAGGGCCGAGTCCTGGAAGGCCACCCCGGTGGTGCCGGTGGAGGCGGCGGCCTTCGGCGCCAGGCCGCCGATTTCGACCGAGCCGGAATCAGGCGTCTCAAGGCCCAGCGCCAGCCGGAGCAGGGTGGACTTGCCGCAGCCCGAAGGCCCGATCAGCGCCGTGAAGGAGCCCGGCTCGCAATCGAGCGAAACAGAGTCGAGCGCGGGGAGACTCTCACCGCGCGCGTTGAAGGTCTTGGTGATGTTCCGGAGGCGTATGCTCCGGTCGCCGGCCATCAGATCTCCGCCAGCAGGGACGTGTCGAACATGTCCTTGGTGGCCTTGATGCCGACTTGCGAGAGCGCGTCGATGTTCTTCTGGATACCCTCCTCGGTCATCGCGAAGATGCCGGCCGGCGTTTCCATCAGCGGCTTCTGGGCGACGTTGAAGAAGATCTCGTTCTCGATCGTCCGGCCGGTGCCCTTGAACCAGGTATCGGCGAACTTCGGCGGATAGACGTTCGGGTCCTTGAAGTTCTCCTCCCAGCCCTTGCGGCTGGCGCGCAGCCAGGACACGAGCTCCTTGCGCTTGTTCTTGAGCGTCTCCTCGGTGACCACCACGGTATCGTTGTAGATGGTGAAGCCGAAATCATAGAGCAGGAAGGATACCGCCTCGGGTCCGGCCTGCTTGATGGTGAACGGCACGTTGGTGGTGAAGTCCAGCGAGGCGTCGATCTCGCCCTTGATGAGCGGTGTCGGGTCATAGGCATAGGGCACGATGTTGACCTGAGCCTTGTCGATGTTGTTGAGCTTCAGCATCGCTTCGACCGAGATCACATTGACGGGCGGCACGGCCAGCGTCTTGCCCACGAGATCCTGCGGCGTCTTGCTCGGCTTCGAGGCGAGCGAGACGATGCCGATCGGGTTCTTCTGGTATTGCGCGCCGATGATCTTGAACTTGGCGCCCTGGTCGACGATCGCCTTGACAGTGGTGTCCGGCGTGGTGAGCGCAAGATCCGCCTTGCCCGCCACGATGGTGCTTTCCGGGATCACGTCCGGGCCACCGGGGAGATAGGTCACGTCGAGGCCCTCGGCGGCGAAGAGGCCGTTGTCGATGGCCACGAAGTAGCCGGCGAACTCGGCGTCGTTGATCCATGCCGCCTGCATGGTGAAGGGCGTTCCGGCGGCGAAGGCCGCGCGGATGCCCGGCAGCGCCGTGGCGGAGGCCGCGGCGGCGCCGAGCTTCAGGAACTTTCTGCGGTCGATGGCGATTCTCATGTCTTCCTCCTGGGGATCGTTGGAAAGGGATTTAGGTCAACCGATGCCTTGCATGCGCCGTAGCTCCTGCAGCGGCGGTGTCGCGGCGATCTGTTCCGGCTCCAGTAACTCCCATTTCACGCCCCGGGGCCGCTTGGCGCGCCGCTCGACCGTTATCGTACGGCTTGGAGTGGCAATATGGTCCGCCAGAATGTCGGTGGCACT
>DAISVW010000211.1:0-4904 GCA_036826695.1 Aestuariivirga sp. | reverse complement strand
AAAGGAAGCGGAGGTTCTGAAGAGCGCGCTGCGCCCTGATACGCGGAAGCCGGAGCTCCTGGTGCAGAACGCGGTGGCGAGGCGAAACCTCGGTGGCACCGCAGCCGCCCTGCAATTGGTGGATCAGGCCATGGCCCTGAACCCCGCCCTGGCGGCCACCCATAACATGCGCGGCGAAATCCTCGGCGAACTCGGCCGCGCCGATGAGGCACTGGCGAGCTTCGCTGAGGCGATCCGCCTCGATCCCGGTTCGGCGCTGGCGCACACCAACCGCGCCCATGCTTTGGGCGAGCTGGGCCTCCTGACGGAAGCCGTGGAGAGTTATCAACGTGCGCTCGAACTGGCGCCTGATCACGCGGCGGCGCATTACGGGCTGAGCCTTCTCCACCGCTACAGGCCGGAAGACCCGCTGCTCGCCCGCCTCCGCAAAGCCTCTCAGCGGCCGGGGCTCGACGAGGACGAACGCAGCCTGCTGTCTTTCGCCCTTGCCAAGGCGCTCGAGGATACTGGCGAGACAAATGAAAGCTTCGCGTTTCTGAAACAGGCCAACGCCCTGCGCAAGACGCTGCTCGGCTACCGCCCCCAGGAGGACGAGGAGCTGTTCGCGAAGCTCGCCGCGGCAGCGCCCGCGCTGATGGCGCTGGCCCGTGGCGCGGACGCGGACCAGCGGGGGCCCGTGCCGGTGTTCATCGTCGGCATGCCGCGCTCCGGCACGACGCTGATCGAGCAGATCCTGTCGGCGGGCTCTCTCGTCAAGGGCGCGGGAGAACTGAACTTCGTCAAGCAGCACGGGCTTGGTCTGGCGACCGGCGCTGAACCGGCCACGCCCGCAGCACTCGCCAGGTTCGCGGACAACTATCTGGCGGGGATCGCGGCGGTTTCAGGCGGTCGGCCGTTCGTGGCCGACAAGATGCCGCACAACTTCCGCTTCCTGCCGCTGATCGCGGCGGCCCTGCCGCAGGCCAGAATCCTGCATGTGCGCCGCGACCCGCGCGCGGTGTGCTGGTCGAATTACAAGCACCATTTCACTTCACAGAGCCTCGGCTACGCGCATGACCTTGAAGACATCGTGGCATACTACCGTCTCTATGACAGCCTGATGCGGCAATGGATGGCGCTGTGCGGGGAGCGTATCGTCGAGGTTTCCTATGAGCGCCTGACGCGCGATCAGGACGGCGAGACCAGGAGTATGATCCAGCACCTCTCGCTTCCCTGGGAAGACGCCTATCTGGCGCCCGAGGCCAACGAGAGGCTGGTGAAGACGGCCTCGTTCCGGCAGGTGCGCCAGCCGGTCTACCGGGGAAGTTCCGAGGCCTGGCGGGCTTTCGCGCCGTTGATCGGCGATGCGTTCGACCAGCTGCCACAAATGCCAGACTGACGCCTTCCGTCCTACAGATCGCCGAGACTCTTCAGCACCAGCGCGTGGAAATGGTGAAGCCCGTGTTCGGAGTTATAGCTGCGGTCCTTGTCCACCATCAGCCGGCCCTGGTTGTAGCCGCGCGAATGAAGCCCGCGCTGCACGCTTTCGACAAGCCCGATGTCCTCGGGCTGCAGCACCTTGTCGAGATAGTCGATGGCCTGGCGCTCATCCTCCGATGGCGTGCTGGAGGCGAAGAAGAAATCGAAATGCTCGAGCGTGGTCTCGGGGCCGGTGGGCTGGATGTGCAGGACCGTGATGTTGGCGGGGCCTGGAAACACGTTGAAGGTCACGTTGGGCCACAGCCACCAGGCGGCGAAGTTCGACGACGGGCCATCGGGAATGCGGTAGGCGGTGTTGTCCGCCCGGCCGGCGGGCGAGATGTGACTCGAATAGATATCGAAGGTTTCGGTCTTGTAGTTCTTGATGTCGACGAGATCGACGAAGGCCGGATGGGCGATGGAGCAGTGGTAGCATTCGAGGAAGTTGTCGACCACGTTCTTCCAGTTGGCCTTGATCTCATAGGTCAGGCGGTGGGCGAATTTCAGCGCCGGCACGTCCGCGCAATAGCCCTTGATGTCCGCCGCGAGGGTGCCGGCCTGGGCGGCCAGCGCCGGGGCATCAGGATCGAGGTTCACGAACACGAAGCCCGCATATTCCTCCACCCGCACCGGCTTCAGGGCAAATTCCTCCGCCGCGAAGCCCTCGACCCGCTTCTGGCCCACGGCGGAGCGCAGCCGCCCGTCGGTGTGGTAGGTCCAGGCATGATAGGGGCAGGTGATGAGCTTGGCGCGGCCGCAGCCCTCAAGCAGCTCGTGGGCGCGGTGCGAACAGACATTGTAGAAGGCGCGCAGCACGCCGTCCTGGCCGCGCATCACCACGATGCTCTGGTCGGCGATCCGCAGGGTGACGAAATCGCCCCCGGCTTCGAGCTGGCTCACATGCGCGGCGTAGTTCCACGCCTTGAAGAAGATCGCCTCCTTCTCGCGCTCATAGATGGCGGGGTCGATGTAGTAGTTGGCGGGGATCGTGTAGGACCTGGCCGGATCGGCGTCGAAGCGGCCGAGGTCACAGACATGGCGTGGAATGACGTTCATCGTGCGGCCTCCCGGAAGCGTCCGCTGAGGATAGAACCGCCGCCCCGGCCCGCGCAATCCCCTCGGGGCGCGGCCTCACCCGTTGTCAGGCAGCCGGTTGCCCAGCCTTGCGCGGCGCGCCAGCATCGCCTGGTGGGCTTCCGGCGAGCCGTCGTGGAAGGAGCCGAACCATTTGTCGAGCGGCACCATGCCGTCGGAATAATTCACTTCGAAATACTTGTGATGCAGATAGTGCGCGTAATAGGACACGTCCATCTCCCTGTCGCCGCCCAGTTCGAGGCGGTCGAACCCGGTATGGCCCTGGGCGGGGGCGAGCCCCAGCCGCGAGGCCAGATTGATCATGTGCGCCGGATGGGCGGGAATGACGAAGAACAGCAGCACGGAGGAGAAATAGATCACATGCTCGATCGGGTGCATCGACAGGCCTGACCACGGGCCGGGGTTGACGTTGCGGTGGTGCAGCTGGTGCGCCAGCTTGTAGAGCACCGGCACATGCACCAGCCGGTGGGCGAAATAGAAGCCGATCTCATGGATGAACGGGACGATCAGGAACACCGCGACGAACCACACCGGGTGGCTGTCGAAACTGATCATCGGCGCATAGCCATTGGCATAGGACCAGAGCAGCAGCACTTCGTAGGCCGTCCACACCGGAACGCCGCTCGCCAGCGTGTGGAACATGTTGTCGCGCAGCTGGTTGCCGAAGCGGAAACCCGGCGCCTTCTCGCGCGGCCATTGCCGGTTGTACTTGTAGCGCGTGCCCTGGCGCTTCCAGTGATAGAGCCACAGATGCCAGCCGCCATAAACGGCCAGCGCCAGAGCAAGATTGCGGGCGAGGATGAACAGCACCCAGCCAGGCTCGAAATTGCGCATGGTTTCAAGCGGCGGCGTCAGCCATTGCCAGATCGCCAGCGCCAGCAGCGCATAACCCACCGTCCACGGCATCAGGAAACCGGGATAGCCGAAGACCCAGCGAAACACCGCCTTCGCATCCCACGGGAAAGCCAGCAGCGGGCCGTAGGAAATGGGCCGGGCCGGCGCCCAGTGCCCACGCTCACCACCCTTGTCATGCTCATTCATGCCGCGCGCTCCCCCCGTTTCTTGCGAAGCCTATCGCGTGCGGTGCGGGCGAGCAAGCAGCGCGCACAACCGCGCTCAACCCGGTGCATGAACAATGATTAGCAATATAATCTTACATACACCGAACGCGCGAAGGCGGCGCGGAATGTCATTGACCCTTGCCGCTTTGGTATAATTGTGTCATGAATCAGGCGGATTCGGTGGGAGAACCACCTCCACACCGAATCCTAACCACCGCCAACCTTCAACGGAGGTCAGCAATGGCTGATAGTCTCAATAGCACGACTCTGCCGTCGTGCTACTTTTTCCTCGAGGTATTCCGGTTGACTGGAGCGCCACGCCGATGGGCGTGGCGTCTTTCTGTCTGACTGAAATCACTCGTTGAAAACTAGGACCAGCCACGCGGTGGTGGCCGTCGTCCCTCGCAGGGCGGCGGCCTATCAACCGGACAGCGGCGCCGGTCCGGCGATCATGACTGGGAAATCCTTCATGTCTCGGGAGTGCGACAATGGCTGATGCCAGTGTTCAGGCGGCTCAGCGCCACATCAGGGCGCTGGATGCCATCGCCAGAGCCCTCGCCCTGGCCGGCAGCGCCCGCCATGTTCTGTCCTGCGCGGAGTCCGAGAACGGGCAGATCAGATTTCTGATGGACTTCATCCTGGAGGGCATCACCAGGGAATTGAACGAAGTGGAATCCCTGATCGCCGCGAGTCCCGGCGATGAACCGGCCCCGCCGTGGCCGCCGAAGGCGCCGTCATGAACTGGTGGCTCCTGCTCATGGCCTATGCCGCGCTGATGCTGTTCGTCTTCTCGGCCTTCATCGTCGGAAGCCGCGCCGATGACTGATCTGCCGATCGGCCAGGGCTATCTGCTGCTGCTGCCGGGTGCCACCTATGAGGTGACGGACGCCCATGCGGTGGCGGCGCTGCGGCAGCGTGACGCCGAGATCGCGCGCGCCCATGCCGCGATCGACATCCTGCGGGCGGCGCTGACCGCCAACGGCCCCCTGCCCCCCAATGTGACGCGGGCCCTCGACGGTGCACGGGCGATGCTTTCAGGCGCTTATCTCGAGTGATCCCGAGAGCGCGCATCCGCGGTTGAAAGCCAAGCATCATTTTCATCGAAAAGAAGATCGTGTAAACGGTAAACTCAAGTTTGTTTGTATCCTGGATATTGCAATCGTTCACGGAGGACGAATGCTGAGAAGTCCTGTCCGGAGCCGGATTGACCGGATTTGGAATGCCGTCTGGGTGTGTTTTGAGGGGGGGGGGGGGGGGGGGGGGAGGGGTGGGGGGGGGGGGGGGGGGGGG
>DAISVW010000210.1:0-4917 GCA_036826695.1 Aestuariivirga sp. | reverse complement strand
GCAATCGCCAGGGCCGCTGCGTGAGTTGAGGCCGAACCCTCATCCAGACAATGCGCATGATGGCGTGGCGCATGGGCGCCGCGGCTATCTCGCCAGGAAGGCCGCCAGTCTTTCGAGGCGCTCGGAGGCAGACGTCAGCCGGTCGCCGAACCGCGCCTCGATGTCCAGGGCCTCGATCTGCGCGTTGTTCCGGGCCTCGCGCATTTCGGCGACCTTTTGCTCGAGGAGCTGGATCTTTTGAATCGCTTCGGAGAGCCGGTCAGCCACCATAAGCCCCGCCATCACCAGCAAGCGGATGTCGCCCACATTGCCGACGCTGGATTTGACGCGCTGCACCTCGGCGTCGAGCAGATCGGCGAGATCGCGGAGATGCGCCTCCTCGCCCTCGGCGCATTGCATGGTGTAGGGCCGGTGGTTTACCTCGACGATCACATGCGCCATCGGCTTACTCCGGCGCGTTGGAATGGAGTACAGCGCGAATGCGTGACATCGCCGCGTCGATCTTGCCCGCCGCGTGGCGGCTGGTGATCGCCAGTTCGCCGGCCTTGTCGCGCAGCATGTCGATCTCGGTGGCCAGACGCGAGCGGTCCCGGCGCAGCGCTTCAGCCTCGCCCTCGAGTTCGAACACGCGGCGTTCGTCATCGGCCTTTGCGGCGACGGCATGTTCGATCGCCTCCATGGCCGCCTCGAAGCGCGCTAAGGCCTCATCCAGTCTGTGAATTCCCGACATCAAAGCCCCTGGAAAGACTTGCGAATCTTTCTTTCCGACGACGAATCATCATATTCCGAACCCGCCAGTTTCGCAACGTCCGCGGGTGAGTCCCGGCAAGCCTGACGCAAGGCACGGTTCCAATTGACTCCCGGCACCAAGCCGTTATCACCGGTGCGGTTCCCGAGAGTGAGGACGAGCCCCCCGCATGACGACGTATTCGCCCGAGCAGACCCGCCTGATGGCCAACGCCATCCGCGCACTGAGCATGGATGCGGTCCAGAAAGCCAATTCCGGCCATCCTGGCCTGCCGATGGGCGCCGCCGACGTGGCCACCGTGCTGTTCACCCAGTTCATGAAATTCGATGCCGCCGACCCCGCATGGCCCGACCGCGACCGCTTCATCCTCTCCGCCGGCCATGGCTCGATGCTGCTCTATTCGCTGCTGCATCTTCTGGGCTACCGGGACATGACGCTCGACGATCTCAAGGCCTTCCGTCAGCTCGGCTCGAAGACGGCGGGCCACCCGGAATTCGGCCACGCCCAGGGCATCGAGACCACGCCCGGCCCGCTCGGCCAGGGCATCGCCAATGCGGTGGGCTTCGCCATCGCCGAACGCCACCTGAATGCCGCATTCGGCGACGGGCTGGTCAATCACAAGACCTATGTGCTGGCAGGCGACGGCTGCCTGATGGAAGGCATCAGCCAGGAGGCGATCACCCTTGCCGGGCATCTGAAGCTGAAGCATCTGATCGTCCTTTGGGACGACAACGGCATCTCCATCGACGGCAAGGTGGCGATGACCGACTCGACCAACCAGCTTGCCCGCTTCGCGGCCTCGGGCTGGACGGTGTCGGCCTGCGACGGGCACAATCCCGGCGAGATCGCCGCGGTGCTGTCCGCCGCGCAATCGGCCGACCGGCCTGTGCTGATCGCCTGCAAGACGGTGATCGGTTATGGCGCGCCCACCAAGGCCGGCACCTCGGGAAGCCACGGCTCGCCGCTGGGGCCGGAGGAAATCGCCGGCGCCCGCAAGGCGCTGGGCTGGCCGCATGAGCCTTTCGCGGTTCCCGCCGAGATCATGTCTGCCTGGCGCGAAGCGGGCGCGCGGGGTGCCGGGGCGCGCGCCCTCTGGAACAAGCGGCTGGCCGCCTCGCCACACCGCGATGAATTCAGCCGCCGCGTGTCGGGCAAGCTCCCCGCCTCCTTCGATGCGGCCATCGATGCCTACAAGCAGGAACTGGCCAAGAACCCGCCCGCCCTTGCCACCCGCAATGCCTCGCAGAACGCGCTCGACGTGATCAATGCGGCGGTGCCGGAAACGATCGGCGGATCGGCCGATCTCACCGGTTCCAACAACACCAAATCGAAGGACCTGAAGCCGCTCACCGCCGCCGACTATGGCGGCCGCTACATCTATTACGGCATCCGCGAGCATGGCATGGCGGCAGCCATGAACGGCATGACGCTGCATGGTGGGGTGATCCCCTATGGCGGAACCTTCCTCGTCTTCACCGATTACTGCCGCCCGGCGATCAGGCTTTCGGCGCTGATGGAACAGCGCGTCATCTATGTGATGACGCATGACTCGATTGGCCTCGGCGAGGACGGCCCCACCCATCAGCCGGTGGAGCATCTGGCGGCCCTGCGGGTGATCCCCAATCTCGCCGTCTACCGCCCGTGCGATGCGGTGGAGACCGCCGAATGCTGGCAGCTGGCGCTTCAGGATGAGCACCGGCCTTCGGTGCTGGCGCTGACCCGGCAGAAGCTGAAACCCGCACGGCTCGCTTATGACCGCGAGAACCTCTGCGCGCGCGGCGCCTATGAAGTTGCCCCGGCCGCCGGAAAGGCCAAGGCCGTGATCTTCGCGTCGGGCTCCGAAGTCGAGATCGCGCTGGCCGCCAAGGCCATGCTCGATGCGGCGGGCAGGCCAACGCGTGTCGTGTCGGTGCCCTCGATGGAGCGCTTCGAGGCCCAGGATGCCGCCTACCGCGCGAGACTTCTGGGAGACGAAGCCGTGCGCATCGCCGTCGAGGCCGGGGTCCGCACCGGCTGGGACCGTTTCATCGGCACAGGCGGGCAGTTCATCGGCATGAAGAGCTTCGGCGCGTCGGGCCCGGCCGAGCAGCTGTACCGGCATTTCGGCATCACCGCCGAGGCGGTGGCCGCGGCTGCCGCATAAGGGAGAACAGACAATGCCCGCCTTCCGCACCCTCGATGACGTCAGCCTGTCCGGCAAGCGCGTGCTGTGCCGGGTCGATCTCAATGTGCCGGTCAGCAATGGTGTCGTCACCGACACCACCCGCATCGAGCGCGTGGCGCCGACGCTGCGCGAGATCATGAACAAGGGCGGCAAGCTCATCGTGCTCGCCCATTTCGACCGGCCCAAGGGCAAGGTGGTGCCCGAGATGTCGCTGAAGCCGGTGGCGGCGGCGCTCTCGAAGGAAATGGGCCGTCCGGTGCAATTCGTGTTCACCGACTGGCGCGAGGCGCCGGTGATCGACGTCAAGGCAGGCGACTGCGTGCTGTTGGAGAACACCCGCTATCACCCGGGCGAGGAGACGAACGACGAAGGCTTCTCGCGCATGCTGGCCAGCCTCGGTGACATCTATGTCAACGATGCCTTCTCGGCCGCGCACCGCGCCCACAGCTCCACCGAGGGCGTGGCGCATCTGCTGCCGGCCTACGCCGGCCGCGCCATGGAGGCAGAGCTCAAGGCGCTGCAGGCGGCGCTGGAAACGCCGAAGCGGCCGGTGATCGCCATCGTCGGCGGCGCCAAGGTTTCGACCAAGATCGATCTGCTCGGCAATCTGGTCACGAAGGTCGATGCGCTGGTGGTCGGCGGCGCGATGGCCAACACCTTCCTGCTGGCCCAGGGCCATGCGGTGGGCAAGTCATTGGCCGAGAAGGACCTGGTCGATACGGCCAGGAAAATTCTGCAGCAGGCGGATGACGCCAAATGCGCGGTGATCCTGCCCATCGACGGCATCGTGGCCAGGGAGTTCAAGGCGGGTGCTGCCTGCGCTGATTATGGCGTGGACGGTATTCCGGCGGACGGCATGATCCTCGATGTGGGCCCTCTGTCACTGGACCGCATCGGCGCCGCCATCGACGACGCGCATACGGTGGTGTGGAACGGGCCGCTCGGCGCCTTCGAGACGCCACCCTTCGACCGCGCCACCGTCGCTGCCGCCCGCCATGTGGCGCTGCGCTGCCGGACGGGCCGGCTCGTTGCGGTGGCCGGCGGCGGCGATACCGTCGCGGCGCTCAACCATGCGGGGGTGGCCCGCGACTTCACCTATATCTCAACTGCCGGCGGCGCCTTCCTCGAATGGCTGGAAGGCAAGGAGCTGCCGGGCGTCAAGGCACTGGAGGCAAGATCATGAACATCGAACGGCTGAACGGCATCGCCAACCGCATGGTGGCGCCGGGCAAGGGCATCCTCGCGGCGGATGAATCGACGGGCTCGATCACCAAGCGCTTTGAATCGATCAAGCTCGAATCGACCGAGAGCAACCGCCGCGACTACCGCGAGATGCTGTTCCGCGCGGCGGACGCGATGCGGAGTTGCATCTCCGGCGTCATCCTGTTCGACGAAACCCTGCGCCAGAAGGCGGCTGACGGCACGCCGCTGGTCGACATCATCAAGGCGGCGGGCGCGGTGCCCGGCATCAAGCTCGACAAGGGGCCGAAGCCCATTCCCTTCTGCCCCGGCGAAACCGTGACCGAGGGTCTCGACGGACTCGCTGACCGGGTGGCGGAATACGCGAAGCTCGGCGCCGAATTCGCCAAGTGGCGGGCGGTCATCGATGTGAGCGACACCATTCCCAGCTTCAACGCCATTCACGCCAACGCCCATGCGCTGGCGCGCTATGCGGCGATCTGCCAGGCGGGCGGCATCGTGCCGATGGTCGAGCCCGAGGTGCTGATGGACGGCGCCCATGACATCGACCGCTGCGCCGAGGCCACCGAATGGGCGCTGAAGGAAACCTTCCAGCAGCTCTATCACGCGAAGGTGGCGCTCGAGGGCATCATCCTGAAGCCCAACATGGTGATCGCCGGCAAGAAATGCCCCCGTCAGGCGAGCCGCGCCGAAGTGGCGGAGAAGACCCTCAAGGTTCTCAGGCGCTGCGTGCCGGCCGCCGTGCCGGGAATCTCGTTCCTGTCGGGCGGCCAGTCCGGCGAGGATGCGACCGCGCATCTGCATC
>DAISVW010000209.1:0-4922 GCA_036826695.1 Aestuariivirga sp. | reverse complement strand
ACCAGAGGTTAGGGCCGCGTATCATGAAGGAGGACATTAGGCCGTGTCGCTGTTCGTCGAAGACAACATCTGGATCTTCATCATCATGACGTTGATTTTCGGCGGGGGGGCGGCCTTTCTCACTGGCCGTGGCCTCGCCTCGCGCTGGCGGCCGATGTGGATGGCCGTCCTCGCGATGCTGCCGCTGACCGCCGGGATGCGTTTCCTGCATTTTGCCCTGTTCGAGGCCAACCTCTTGTCGTTTCACTATTTTCTGAGCGATTTCATAGTGATGCTTGCAGGATCGCTGCTCGGATATCGATGGACTCTGGCACGGAAGATGGTCCAGCAATATCCTTGGCTATATGAGCCGTCATGGCCTCTGGGCTGGAAACCGCGGTCCTGAGGCCTGCCAAATGGTAATGAAAAACCTGTTTTGGCATGCGCCAGAGTAGTGCTAGGAGAAACTCAAGGAGTGTCTGACCAAGGCCGTTTTCTGGTGGGGTGAGGCAATCCAAGACTTAAGGCAGCCGCCGGAAACGGATGTGCTGCTAAAGCACGAAAACCTCGATTTATTCATAGGGAGACGTTGAATGAAGAAGTTTGTGATGGCCGGCGTGGCGATGAGCTTCGCGGCGGCACTCGGTGCGTCGACTGCCCTGGCTGACATCCTGGTCGCCACGGCGGGTCCGATCACCGGTCAGCTGGCAGCTCTTGGCGAGCAGTACAGCCAGGGCGCCAAGAAGGCGATCGAAGACATCAATGCTGCGGGCGGCGTGATGGGCGAGAAGCTGGTCCTCGAGATCGGCGACGATGCCTGCGATCCCAAGCAGGCGGTGAGCGTGGCCAACCAGCTGGCGTCGAAGGGCGTCAAGTTCGTGGCGGGTCACCTGTGCTCGGGCTCTTCGATCCCGGCCTCCAAGGTCTATGAGGAAGAGGGCATCCTGCAGATTACCCCCGCCTCCACCAACCCCAAGTTCACCGACGAGGGTGGCTGGAACGTGGCGCGCGTCTGCGGCCGCGACGATGCGCAGGGCCGCGTGGCTGGCAACTTCCTTGCCAAGAACTATGCCGGCAAGAAGGTGGCGATCGTCGACGACAAGTCGGCCTATGGCAAGGGTCTCGCGGATGAAACCCGCAAGGCGATGAACGCCGCGGGCCTGACCGAAGTCCTGAACGAGTCGATCAACGCCGGCGAGAAGGACTACTCGGCGCTGGTTTCGAAGCTCAAGGACGCGGGCGTCGAAGCGATCTACTTCGGCGGCTATCACTCGGAAGCCGGCCTGATCCTGAAGCAGATGGCGGAACAGGGCCTCAACGCCAAGGTGTTGTCTGGCGACTCGATGAACGTTGCCGAGCTCTTCACGATCGCCGGCAAGGCCACCGAGAACCTCATCTTCACCTTCGCGCCCGAGCCCCGGAATGTTCCGGAAGCCAAGGCCATCGTGGAGGAGTTCAAGGCCAAGGGCTATGATCCGGAGGGCTATACGCTCTACACCTATGCCGCCTTCCAGATGTACAAGCAGGCGGCCGAGGCCACCAAGTCCACCGACAACCAGAAGATCGCCGAGTGGCTCCGCGCCGGCAATCCCACCCAGACCGTGCTGGGCGAGATCAAGCTCGATGCCAAGGGCGACCTCGTGAACCCGGTCTATGTCTGGTACGCCTGGAAGGACGGCAAGTACTTCGAGGATCCGTCGATCAAGTAAGTCCTCCCTCACCTGATGACCAGACCCGCGCGGGGACACTCGCGCGGGTCTTTTTGTTGCACGAAGGGCGCGAAGGGCCGATATAGGTGTCCGGAAAGCGACCCATGATCACCGCCCGGCTGTCATCCCTTCTCGCCGCTCTGCTGCTTGCTGCCACGCCGGTGGCGGCTGACATCCTGATCGGCGCCGCGGGCCCCTTCTCCGGCCCCAATGCCGCGCTGGGCGAACAGCTGCGCCGCGGTGTTACCCAGGCCGTGGACGACATCAACGCCACCGGCGGCATCGGCGGCCAGCCGTTGAGGGTGAGTTTCGCCGATGACGGCTGTGACCCGCGCAAGGCCGTGGAGGCGGCAACGGGCTTCGTGTCCGAGGGCGTCAAGGCCGTGATCGGCCATTATTGCTCCGGCGCCTCGATCCCCGCCGCGAAGGTCTATGAGAAGGCCGGGATCGCCATGATCAGCCCGGCGTCTACCAGCCCGAAACTCACAACGGACGGGGGCTGGAACGTGGTCCGGATCGTGCCGCGTGACGATGCCCAGGCGGGGGCGGCCGCCGCGCTGGTGCTGGGCAAGTTCCCGGACCGCAAGATCGCCATTCTCGCCGACGAGTCGCCCGGCTTCGCGGCACTCGCCAAGCGGTTCAGCGCCGGTCTCGCCGAAAAGGGCGTGAGCCCGGTCATTGACGAGCGCTTCAAGGCCGGAGCCAAGAGCTTCACCGATCTCGCATCGAAGGTTCAGTCCGCCGGGGCCGATGTCGTCTATCTCGCCTGTTCCTATGTCGAGTGCGGCCAGATCTCCGGGGCATTGCGCGAGGCGGGCTCTCGCGCCCAGATCATCTCGGGAGATGCGCTGGCAACCGAGGATTTCGGCAACCAGGCCAGGGACGCCGCCGAAGGCACGCTGATCACCTTCACCTTCGACCCGCGGAACTTCGCTGCAGCGCGTGGCCTCATCGCCCGCATGAAGGCGGAAGACCGCACCGCCGAGGGATTCACACTTTATGCCTATGCCGCGGTGCAGGCGCTGGCGGCGGCGGCCGAAGCCACCGGCAGCACCGATGGCGCCCGCCTTGCCGAATGGCTGCGCGGCGGCAACCGCTTCGACACCGTGGTCGGGCCTGTGAGCTTCGACGCCAAAGGCGACCTCGCCAATCCGGCCATCGCCTGGCTCAAATGGGTGGACGGCCGCTATGTGACCATCGACCCGGCAACGCTGGCGCCGCCCATCATCGACACCACACACTGACGGAGGCCCTACCACATGCGAGCCTTCTACGTCCAGATCAAATGCGAGCTCGGCAAATCCTATCAGGTGGCCACGGCTCTGGCCGATGCCGAGGTGGCGTCAGAAATCTATTCCACGGCAGGGGGTTACGACCTTCTTGTGAAGTTCTATCTCAAGGAGGATGAGGACGTCGGGCACTTCGTGGCCCAGAAGATCCAGACCATCCCCGGCATCCGTGACACCTATACGCTGATCACCTTCAAGGCCTTCTGATGATTCCGCGCTATTCCCGACCGCAAATGGCGGCCATCTGGGAGCCGCAGGCCCGCTTTCGCATCTGGTTCGAGATCGAGGCCCATGCCACCGACGCGCTGGCGGAGCTTGGGGAGGTACCTCCCGAAGCCGCGGCGAAGATCTGGGAAAAGGGCAAGGGCGCGGTCTTCGATGGTGAGCGTATCGCCGAGATCGAGGCTGTCACCAGGCATGATGTGATCGCCTTTCTCACCCATCTCGCTGAGATCGTCGGGCCCGAGGCCCGTTTCGTCCACCAGGGCATGACCTCCTCGGACGTGCTCGACACCTGTCTCGCCGTGCAACTCTCCCGCGCCGCTGACCTGCTGATCGCCGATGTCGATCAGCTGCTGGCGGCCCTGAAGCGCCGGGCTTTCGAATTCAAGCTCACGCCCTGCATCGGCCGCAGCCACGGCATTCATGCCGAGCCGACGACTTTTGGCGTCAAGCTCGCCCAGGCCCATGCCGAGTTCCAGCGGGCCCGGGCGCGTCTTGTGATGGCCCGGCAGGAGATCGCCACCTGCGCCATATCCGGCGCGGTCGGCACCTTCGCCAATATCGACCCCAGGGTGGAGGAGCATGTGGCGCGCAAGATGGGCCTCTCGCCCGAGCCGGTGTCAACCCAGGTCATCCCGCGGGACCGCCATGCCATGTTCTTCGCGGTGCTTGCCGTGGTGGCGAGTTCGGTCGAGCGGCTGGCCACTGAAATCCGCCACCTGCAGCGCACCGAGGTTTTGGAGGCCGAGGAATACTTCGCGCCGGGGCAAAAGGGCTCTTCCGCCATGCCGCACAAGCGCAACCCGGTGCTGACCGAGAACCTCACAGGGCTTGCCCGGCTGGTGCGCTCCGCCGCGATCCCGGCCATGGAGAATGTGGCGCTCTGGCACGAGCGCGACATCTCGCATTCCTCGGTCGAGCGCGGCATCGCGCCGGACGCCACCGGGCATCTCGATTTCGCATTGGCGCGGCTCACCGGCGTCATCGACAAGCTGGTGGTGTACCCCGAGAACATGGCGCGCAATCTCGGGAGACTCGGCGGCCTGATCCACTCGCAGCGGGTGCTGCTGGCGTTGACCCGCAAGGGCATGAGCCGCGAGGACGCCTATGCCGCCGTGCAGCGAAACGCCATGCCGGTTTGGCGCGGAGAAGGCAATTTCCTCGATCTGCTCGGCAAGGACCAGGACGTGGCCGCGCTACTCACGCCCGTCGAACTGGAAAACCTGTTCGACCTCGGCTACCACACCAAGCACGTGGATACCATCTTCCGCCGGGTTTTCGGCCAGTCGTGACATCAGTGGACGATGGTAATTCGGGTCGATCTGAGCCCGTATCTCTGGACCAGCGAATAGAGCTTGGCTGCATTGGTCGGGTGTAACCTGATGCAGCCATGGGACGCCGGCCGCCCGAGCTGTCGGATGTAATAGGTGGCGTGAATCGCATAGCCGCCGAGGAAAAAGATCGAATGCGGCATCGGCGAATTGTCGTATTTGCGCGAGTAGTGCATCTTCTTCAAGAGAAAGGGGCGCCAGCTGCCAGTGGGTGTATAGTAACCAGCCCTGCCAGTTGACACTTTCCACCTCGCATAGGACCGGCCATTCACGTTAACCTTCATGGTCTGGCTGGACAGATCGATTTCAATCCTGACCCCCTGCGCAGGCTTCGCCTTGGTCGAGGCCAGCGCAGGGCCAGAGGACTGGCCAAGCATCAGTGCAAGCACGGC
>DAISVW010000208.1:0-4943 GCA_036826695.1 Aestuariivirga sp. | reverse complement strand
GCCGCTCCTCCACGGTTAGCGCCCGCTTGGCGCCGCCGATGACCGCATGGACGCGGGTTGCACCACCGGTGGGCCGCGCCTTGTCGGGCCGGGCGGCGCCGGCGATCTCAGTGCCGCGGGCGACCGCCGTATTGCCGTCGGGCGCATCGACGGCGGCGGCGTAGCTCTGGTTGGCCCACAGCAGCCTGCCGTCGGGGCTGCGGAGCCAGACCGGCAGCGGCGCGGCATCGAGAATGGCACGCAGCCGCTCGGCCTCGCGGCCGAGGCTCAGTGTTTGCTGCGACAGGGCGGCGACGTTGCGCCGCTCGCCGGCCAGCGGCCGGAAACGCAGCGTGGCGAAGCCCCCGGCGGTGCGGCCATCGGCCTCCAGCAACTCGCCTGATGTGGTGGCGACGCCGATATTGAAGGCCGTACCCTCATGCCGCAGGCTATGGAGGCATTCCGAGAGGGCGCTGGCTGAATCGGGCGTCAGCCAGGACGGAAGATCGAGGAGCGTCTCGCGTGGCGGCAGAACCCCAGCCATCCCATGCATGTTGCCCAGGATGCGGTCGGGCTTGTCCGTGCTGCCGCGCCAGATGAGCAGGACTTGGGCCTCGGCGGCGAGCGCCGCTTCGGCCTCGTTGAGGCGGAGTTCAAGATCGGCGGCCCGGTTCTGCGCCTGCTTGCCGCGCCGCGCCAGGCGGCTGAGGCCCCACAGTGTCCAGCAGAACCCCCCGATCAACACCAGAACCGCAGTGAGGGCGATCAGATCGCCCGCCAGGCTGTTGCCGAAACCGGCGTTCATGTGTTCTCCGGTCATAATGCCGGGACGGCGCACGAATCAGCGCGCCGTCCGCCCCGCCTCTCCTATAGCGAAAAGCGGGGTGCGCCGGAAACCACCATTCGGTCAATAGCGATAGTAATCCGGCTTGAACGGACCCTGCGGCTGGACGCCGATGTAGGCCGCCTGGTCGTCCTTCAGCCTGGTGAGCCTGACCCCCAGCTTCTCGAGGTGCAGGCGGGCCACCTTCTCGTCGAGGTGCTTGGGCAGCACATAGACCTCGTTCTTGTACTTGCCCGGCCCGGCCGAGGAGATGAGCTCGATCTGCGCCAGGGGCTGATTGGGGAAGGGGGCCGACATCACGAAGCTTGGGTGGCCGGTGGCGTTGCCGAGGTTCACCAGGCGGCCCTGCGACAGCAGCAGGACCCGCGCGCCCGACGGCATCTGGATCATGTCGACCTGCGGCTTGATGTTGGTCCACTTGAAGTTCCGGAGTTCGGAGACCTGGATCTCGTTGTCGAAATGCCCGATGTTGCAGACGATGGCCATGTCCTTCATCTGCTTCATGTGGTCGACGGTGATCACGTCCTTGTTGCCGGTGGCGGTCACGAAGATGTCGGCGGTTCCCACCACATCCTCGATGGTCTGGACCTGGAAGCCGTCCATGGCGGCCTGCAGGGCGCAGATCGGATCGACCTCGGTCACGATGACGCGGGCGCCGGAGCCCTGGAGCGAGGCCGCCGAGCCCTTGCCGACGTCGCCATAGCCGCAGACCACGGCCACCTTGCCGGCCATCATCACATCGGTGCCACGGCGGATCGCGTCGACGAGGGATTCGCGGCAGCCATATTTGTTGTCGAACTTCGACTTGGTCACGCTGTCGTTGACGTTGATCGCCGGGAACGGCAGTTCGCCACGCTTCTGCAATTCGTATAGCCGGTGAACGCCGGTGGTGGTCTCCTCCGAGACGCCCCTGATGGCAGCCTTGACGGTGTCGAACCAGCCGGGCTGCTCCTTGATGCGCTTCTTGATGGCGGCGAAGAGGTACTCCTCTTCCTCGCTCTTTGGATGGGCGATCAGGGTCGGGTCCTTCTCGGCCTTGGAGCCGAGCAGGATGTAGAGCGTGGCATCGCCGCCGTCATCGAGGATCATGTTGGAGGGGCGGCCGTCCGGCCAGTCGAAGATCCGGGCGGTGAAATCCCAGTACTCCTTGAGGCTCTCGCCCTTGAAGGCGAAGACCGGAATGCCGGCGGCGGCGATCGCCGCGGCGGCGTGGTCCTGGGTCGAGAAGATGTTGCAGGAGGCCCAGCGGACCTCGGCGCCGAGCGCCACCAGCGTCTCGATCAGCACCGCGGTCTGGATGGTCATGTGCAGCGAGCCGGAGATGCGGGCGCCGCGCAGGGGCTGCAGCGCCTTGTATTCGGCGCGGGTGGCCATCAGGCCCGGCATTTCGACCTCGGCCATGTCGATTTCCTTGCGGCCCCACTCGGCGAGCTTGATGTCGGCAACATGGTAATCGTGACGGGCGCGGGTCATGGCTTGTCCTCGGTTGTTCCTGATTTCGCGGGTCCTATAGCAGCGGTCCGCCGCCCTGTCCATGCGGATATAAAGAATTCTTTATGTTCTCCTTGCAATGCGCCGGGCTTTTTGCCCCTATAGTGGGTTTATGACCGCCATCGCCTTCGACAACAGCTATGCCCGGCTGCCGGCCAGCCGCTACCGCGCCGTGCTTCCCACGCCCGTCGACGCCCCCCGGCTGATCCGGGTGAACGGGGCGCTGGCCCATGAGCTGGGGATCGACCCCTCCCTTCTCACCGCCGAGGTCGCGGTGGGGAATGCGTTGCCGGACGGGGCGGCACCGCTCGCCCAGGCCTATGCCGGCCACCAGTTCGGCCATTTCGTGCCGCAGCTGGGTGACGGCCGGGCGATCCTTCTGGGCGAGGTGGTGGACCGCCATGGCCGCCGCCGCGACATCCAGCTGAAGGGGGCGGGACCCACGCCCTTCTCGCGCCGCGGCGACGGGCGGGCGGCGCTGGGTCCGGTCCTGCGCGAATATCTGGTGAGCGAGGCGATGCATGCCCAGGGCATTCCCACCAGCCGGGCGCTGGCCGCTGCCACGACCGGCGAAAGGGTCTACCGCGAGGCGGCACTGCCCGGCGCGGTGCTGACCCGCGTGGCGGCCAGCCACATCCGGGTCGGCACCTTCCAGTTCTTCGCCGTCCGGCGCGACCGGGACTCGCTGGAGGCGCTCATTGCCCATGTCATCGCCCGCCACTACCCGCAGGCCGCCGCCGCCGAAAACAGGGCGCTGGCGCTTCTCGATCTGGTGATGGAGGCCCAGGCGGCGCTGGTGGCGCGCTGGGTGCAGACCGGCTTCATTCATGGCGTGATGAACACCGACAACATGAGCATCTCGGGCGAGACCATCGATTATGGCCCCTGCGCCTTCATGGACGCCTATGACCCCGAGACCGTGTTCAGCTCGATCGACCACCACGGCCGCTATGCCTACGCCAACCAGCCGGCCATCGCGCAGTGGAACCTGGCGCGCCTTGCCGAAACCCTGCTCGATCTGATGGACGAGGACCGCGACCGGGCGATCGCCACCGCCACGGCGCGGATCGAGGCGTTCCCGGCGCTCTATGCCCGCCACTGGGTGGCCGGGTTCCGGCGCAAGATCGGGCTCTCCTCGGAGGAAGACGGCGATGCCGCGTTGATCCAGGCGCTCCTCGATGCCATGCAGCAGGCAGGGGCCGATTTCACCCTCACCTTCCGGCGGCTGAGCCTTGGCGAAACGCCGCCGGAACTTGGCGGCTGGCCGGACCTCTGGCGCCAGCGCCTGGCCCGCGACCCGCAAGGCCCGGAACAGCGCCTGGCCCTGATGCGCACCGTGAACCCCGCCTATGTTCCACGCAACCACCTGGTCGAGGCGATGATCGCCGCGGCTGTGGAAAAAGATGATTTCGACCCCTTCGGCGAGATGCTCCAGGTTCTGTCAAAGCCTTACGAGGAGCAGCCGGGGGCGGAAGCCTATGCCATGCCGCCCATCACGCCGGACCCGGCATACCGGACCTTCTGCGGCACCTGATCAGGTGATATTTTCCTATTGACTTTTTTCCTAGCATGTGTCATATGCATGGTCACGCGGACGTGCCTGCTGCTGATTGACATTGTGAATATGTTCTTTGGGGGGAAGAGGGAGCCAGCCTCACTCCTCGTCGAAGCGGGCGGCCACCAGCCGGGCAAGCGCTTCGAGCGCGGCTTCGGCATCGGGGCCCCTGGCCTCGACCTGGATCGTGGTGCCCATGGCGGCGCCCAGCATCATCAGGCCCATGATCGAGGTGGCGGGCACCGACATGCCATCGCGGCTCACCATGATCTCGGCGGTGAAGCTTTCGGCGCATTTCACGAACTTCGCCGAGGCGCGGGCATGGAGGCCGCGCTGGTTGACGATGGCAAGCTCGCGGATGATGGTGTCTGTCGCGCCGCTGGCCACGGTCATTCTCCCAGCACCTGGCTTGCGACATTGATGTACTTGCGGCCGGCGTCCTGGGCGGCTGATGCCGCCTTGTCCAGCGCATAGTCCTTGCGGACCCGCGCCAGCTTCACGAGCATCGGCAGGTTGAGCCCGGCCACGACCTCCACCTTGCCGATCTCCAGAAGCGAGATCGCGAGGTTCGACGGCGTGCCGCCGAACATGTCGGTGAGGATGATGACGCCCTTGCCCGAGTTGACCCGCGCCACCGCGGCGGCGATATCGGCGCGGCGCAGGTCCATCTTGTCGTCAGGCCCGATGGCGATGGTCTCGATCGCGGTCTGCGGGCCCACCACATGTTCCAGCGCCGACCGGAATTCCTCGGCGAGGCGGCCGTGGGTGACCAGGACGAGTCCGATCATGATGGTAACGCCGCTCCGCGCTTCTGCCGTTCGGGGAGGCGCACAATGCCCCCATCCAGCCTGGCGTGCAACATGGTTTCAGCGCGGCACGAACTGATCCAGCGCGGCGCGCAGCCGGGCCGGCGCCGAGGCCTGGCCGGGATCCAGCAAAATCAGGGGCAGGGCGATGCCGAGGATGTCCATGCGCGCCGCGTCAAGATCGGGCAGGCGTGCGAGCTCCGCGGCGGGGGTGAGACGCACGGCGAGGCGCAGCGCGACCTGCGGCACGGCGGCAAGCGTGGCAATG
>DAISVW010000207.1:1301-4985 GCA_036826695.1 Aestuariivirga sp. | reverse complement strand
GTGATATGAACCGAGGAGCATTTCTCTTCGCCACAGAGCGTGATGAGCCCCGCCGCGAGCGCGCGCTTCGCCTCAGCCGTTCCGGCTAGCAAACGCGGTCCGGTGACCGGGGTGAAAGGCACGGAAACCTGCAGCTTCGGATAATAGCGTCCACCGGCCCGCTCATAGGCATTGGCCCAGCCATGATCGAAGACGTATTCACCTTGGGAGTGGCGCTTGCGATAGCAAGGCACGAGGCCGGTGAGGTGGTCCTGATCCCCGCTCATCACCAGGTGACGCGGCGCCCAGCCGGTGGCTGACGCGGTGCAGCCGGCTTCCTCGAGGCAGCGGAAGAAATCATGCGAGACGAGAGGGTTGAACTCGGCGCCTGGCGGGTTGGCGAGCCGGTCCCAGTCGGTGCGCGGGATTTCCGCTATGCTGGCAAACGCCTTCAACATGTCAGGCGAGAAAGCCTTCGAAGGTGATCTGGTCACAATGGCGCAGCGCCTGGCGGGCTTCCACGGGCGAGCGGATGGTCCAGCCGATCACCGGCAGGCCGGCGGCGCGGAGCGCGGTCACCGGCGCGAAAGGCAGCTCCTCAAAAAAGAAGGACACGAAATCGGGCCTCGTGCGCGACAGATGCGCGAAGCTGCGGAGCTCCTGCTGGCGGGCGAGCGGCAGCCAGCTGTAATAGGGATCGAAGGCGCGCTCGGCCACGATGCCGCGCGGGGTGATGGGCGACAGCCGCCGCAGCGCCGCCACCACATCGGGGTCGAACGACATCAGGCAATAGTGGCCGCGATAGCCCTCGAGCACATTAAGAGCGCGGGCCGCCAGCCGCTCATCGCCGTCCCAATGCGATTTGAGCTCGATCACGAGGGGCACCTTGCCGTTCACCTGGGCCAGCAGGGCGGCGAAACCCTGCACCCGATCGCTGCCGCCACAAAGCGTGAGTTGTGCCATTTCGGCGGCCGTCAGGTCCTTCACCAGGCCTTGCTCGCCCGTGAGGCGGTCCAGCTGCTCGTCATGGAACACCACGGCCTCGCCGTCTCGCGTGATCTGCAGGTCGCATTCGATCGCATAGCCATGCGCCATGGCGGCGGCGAAGGCTGAGGCCGAATTCTCGATGATGCCCCGGCCCCGGTCATGAAGCCCGCGGTGGGCGATGGGCCGCGCGGTGAGAAACTCCAGGGTCCGGCTCATTCGATCTCGATGATCGCCTCGACCTCGGTCGAAATGCCCATCGGCAGCGATGGCGCGGCCACGGCCGAGCGGGCGTGGCGGCCTTTTTCGCCGAACACCTCGGCCATCAGATCAGAAGCGCCATTGATGACCTTGGGGTGATCCTTGAAGTCGGCGGTGGAATTGACGAAGCCCAGAAGCTTCACCACCCGCTTCACCCGGTCGAGATCGCCGCCGCAGGCATCCTTGAGCTGAGCCAGCACGTTGAGCGCGCACAGCCTCGCTGACTTGATGCCGTCTTCCAGCGTCACATTGGCGCCGAGACAGCCCGGATAGGCCACCTTGCCGCCGGAAATCGGCCCCTGTCCGGAAACGTAAACCAGATTCCCGGTGCGCACCCAGGGCACGTAATTGGCCACCGGCTTGGCGGCCTCCGGCAAGGTGATGCCCAGTTCGGCGAGGCGGCGGTCGATCTGTCCCATGCTAGTCTCCTGTCAGAAGGTCCGACGGCCTTTGGCCGCGGAAGAACTGTTCAAGGTTGTCGATGCATTTGTGACCCATGGCGCTGCGCGTTCCGGGCGTGGCGCTGCCGATATGCGGCAGCAGGAAGACATTGTCGAGGCCGCGATAGCGCGGGTCGATGCGCGGCTCGCCACGGAACACGTCAAGCCCTGCCGCGGCGAGCTTTCCTGAAGAGAGCGCGGCGATCAGGGCGTCATCGTCGACGATGTCGCCGCGCGCCGTGTTGACCACGATGGCGCCGTCTGGCAGCAGGGCCAGCGTCGACGCATTGACGATGCCGCGGGTCTCTTGCGTCGACGCACAGTTGATCGACAGGAAATCGCAATTGGGCAGCATGTCCTCGAAGCGGGCATGATAGACAGCGCCGAATGCCTCGTCCGCTACCGGCCGGCGTGAATGATAATGAATCGGCATGCCGAAGGCCATGGCGCGGCGGGCCACTGCCTGGCCGATCCTGCCCATGCCGAGAATGCCCAGCCGCTTGGCCGTCACATCATGGCCCATTGGCGAAATCAGCGTGGTTTCGCCCCAGCGGTCTTCCCGCACCATGCGGTCGCCCCAGGAGGCGCCGCGCGCCGCCCCGAGGATCAGCAGCATTGCGATATCGGCGGTGGCGTCGGTCAGCACCCCCGGCGTGTTGGTGACGGCGATGCCCCGCGCCCTCGCCTGGGGGATCGAAAGATGATCATAACCCACCGAATGGGTGGCAATGATGCGGATCGAGGGCGGCAGGGCCGGAATGAAATCCGGGCCCAGCTTGTCGAAGGAGGTGAGCAGGAGCCCATCCTGCTGCCCGCATTTCTCAAGAATTTCGGCGGCGCTCATCGGCCGGTCGTCGGGGTTGAGCGTGGCGCGGAACGAGGCGGCGATCCGCCGCTCCACATCCGGCATCATCTTCCGGGTCACCAGAATGCGTGGTGGCGGGTTGCTGGCGTTGGTCATTCCGGGCTCTTTGGGAGGAGTAAGGTCATGGATCGGCATTGGACCACCGGGGCAGGGGAGATTCAAGGATCAAGTCACCCGGGCAGGGACGGGTGGTGGTGGGCTGCCCGAAGCTGTTGCACCTGGGCTGTCAGGAACGGCCGCGGCCGCCCTTCCGGCAGCCTTTGCCTCTCGCCGCCGGGTCACTATATTGGGGAGGTCCGGATAGCCGAATGGGCTGACCGGCGACGAGGAGTCCGAAGGTTGAAAACCGCTCTTGTATCTCTGGCGCTTCTGCTTGTAGCAGGCGGTGCCGATGCCGCCCAGCTTTCCCCGCACCGGGCCATCTACGATCTGAGCCTGCTCCGCGCAAACGAGGGTGCCTCTCTGCAATCGGCGGCGGGCAAGCTTGCCTTCGAAATCGATGGTTCAAGCTGCGAGGGCTATACGGTCAATTTCCGCATGGCCACCCGCTACCGTCCGGAGGAAGGGGCAGTGACCCTGTTCGACACGATGACCAACACCTACGAATCGCCGGACGCCACCGAACTCCGCCACCAGGTGAAGGAGAAGGTGAACGGCGCGATACGCGAGGACAAGAAGATCAAGATGACAAGGCCTTCGGTGGCGGCCGAAGGCTCAGCCCAGGTGTCCGGCAAGCCAGGGGCGCCCGTTGTGGTGCCAGCCGGCGCCTTGTTGCCGATGCAACACCAGCTCCATCTCATGGCGCGGGGCGAGAGCGGCGGCGGGCGAGATTCAAGCGTCATCTTCGATGGCTCGGAAGACGGCAAGTCCTACCGGGTCATTTCCTTTGTCGGCAAGGAGAAGCTACCGGGAAGCATTTCCCGGGATACGGAGAATCCAGCGGCGGCGGCGCTCAAGGCCAATCGGGCCTGGCCGATGACGGTGAGCTATTACGAGATCGACAGCGGCAATGAGACTCCGGACTATCAGGTGAGTTTCGATCTCTACGACAATGGCGTGGCGCCCGGCCTGGTCCTCGAATACAGCGAGTTCGCGCTGCGAGGGAAGAACAAAGACATGAAGATGATAGCGCAGCCGTCATACCCCTACCCGAAT
>DAISVW010000207.1:0-1291 GCA_036826695.1 Aestuariivirga sp. | reverse complement strand
AAGCTGATGCGGCACGAGAGCGTGGGTGCATGCGATGTCGAGGCCTTCCTCGCCAGACTAAAAGACCTGCCCTCGCCCGCTCCGGGGGGCGCGCGCGGCCGTCTGGTGCTGGCGATGGATGCCACCATGAGCCGCCAGCCGAGCTGGGATATGGCGCTGGCGATCCAGGGCGACATGTTTGCCGAAGCAGGCCGGGTGGGCGGTCTCGATGTGCAGCTGGTCTATTTTCGCGGTTTTGATGAATGCCGGGCGTCCAGGTGGACGGCCGATACAGCCTCGCTGGCGCGTCTCATGGGCGGCATCCGCTGTGCCGGCGGCAAGACCCAGATTCTCCGGGTTCTGAAGCATCTGCGGAGCGAGGCGGCGGCGGGTAGGGTCAATGCCTGCGTCTATATCGGCGATGCGCTGGAAGAATCAATCGACGAGCTTGCCGCCGTGGCGGGCGAGGTGGGACTCTTGGGCGTTCCGGTGTTCATGTTCCAGGAAGGTCATGACCCGGCAGCGCAGCAGGGCTTCCAGGAGATCGCGCGGCTCACCCGCGGCGCCTATTTCCGCTTCGGCGGCGACGCGGCGCGCATCCTGCGCGAGTTGCTCGCTGCGGTGGCGGTCTATGCGGCGGGCGGCTTCAAGGCATTAGAAGCCCATTCCTCGGCGCGCGGCGGGGCCGCGACATTGCTCCTCAAGCAGATGGGCTGAGGGGGCCATGCTCAACCTCCTGATCGGACTGGTGATCGTCGTCGGCGGCTGGTGGCTGATCAAGGCCTTCGCCAATGCCCAGCCTGCCAGGGTTCGTGACCTGGTGCGGAAGATCTGCGGCGGGGCGATGATCGGCTTCGCGGGGCTGCTCGCCCTGCGCGGCCAGATGGGCCTGGCAATGCCGCTGTTCCTGCTGGGTGCGGGCCTGATGGGCCAGCAAATGGTCTTCCCCAATGGCATGCCGTGGCAGCGCAAGTCGCCTGGCCAGCGTTCCCGCGTGGCGACTGGCATGATCGCTATGGAACTCGATCATGACTCTGGGCAGATGGATGGCGAAGTGCTGTCGGGGAGCTTCAAGGGCCGCAGGCTTTCCAGCCTTACGCTCGCCGAAGCTCAGGCGCTCCATGCCCAGTGCGCCGGAGCGGCCGACCAGAGCCGGGCGCTGTTCGAAGCGTGGATGCAGCGCAGCCATCCGGAATGGCGCGCGCAGTGGACGGGCGGAAGTGGGAACGGTACCGCAGCCGGCGGTTCGCCGAAGATGACCCGGGCCGAGGCGCTGGCAATTCTGGGGCTCAAGGAGGGGGCAAGTGCAGAC
>DAISVW010000206.1:0-4998 GCA_036826695.1 Aestuariivirga sp. | reverse complement strand
CTTGGCGGGCAGAACCGCATCCGGCTGATCGGCGTCTGCTTCAACGCCGCCTTCCTGGCGATCGCCGGACAGCTGGCCCATCTTACCATTTTCCCGAAGCCGGACGATGAACCGCCCCGCCCGGCGGTCGAGGACCGCCTGCCGCGCCCCGATATCATTGACCGCAATGGCGTGCTGCTCGCAACCGACGTCGCGGTGGCCTCGATCTTCGCCGATCCAGCCAAGATCATCGATATCGACGAGGCGGTGGAACTCCTCACCGCGACCATGCCCGATCTCAACGCCGCAGATCTCCGCCGCAAGCTCACCACCGCCAAGCGCTTCGCCTGGATCAAGCGCCAGGTCTCGCCGGAGGAGCGCGATGCCGTCTACAATCTCGGCATTCCGGGCGTCAGTTACGTGAACGAGCGCCGCCGCGTCTATCCGCAAGGACGGCTCGCCGGGCATGTGACGGGCTATGTCGATCTCGACAACAAGGGCATCGCCGGCATCGAGCAGTATCTGGACGGCGCCGGCGCCATCTACACGGCCTCGCTGGCCGAACCCGCCGAACACCGCAGCCAGCCCGCCGAGACGTCGATCGATATCCGGGTTCAGGCGGCGATGATCGAGGAGATCGCGGCGGCCATCGTCCAGTTCAGCGCCATCGGCGGCGGCGGCATCGTCATGAACATCAAGACCGGCGAGATCCTGTCGCTGGTCTCGCTGCCGGATTTCAATCCGAACCAGGAAAACAAGAACTTTTCGAAGGCCCAGCAGAACCGCATGACCAGCGGCGTCTATGAGCTGGGCTCGGTGGTGAAGGCGGTGACCTTCGCCATGGCGCTCGACTATGGCACGGCGACGCTGGAAAGCCGGTGCGACGCGCGTTTTCCGCTGGTGATCGGCAGTGCCCGGATCGACGACTTCCGGGCCCAGCGCCGGGTGCTGACGCTGCCCGAAGTGTTCACCTTCTCCTCCAACATCGGCACGGCCCGCATGGCGCTCGAGGTCGGCACCGAACGCCATCAGGAATTCCTGCGCCGGGTGGGCCTGTTCGACCGGCTGCAGACCGAACTTCCCGAAAGCGCGAGGCCCCTGCTGCCGCGGCGCTGGAGCAAGCTTGCCACCGCCACGGCGGCTTTCGGCCACGGTTTCGCCGTGCAGCCGCTGCAAGGAGCGGCGGTGGTTGCGGGATTGATCAACGGCGGCGCAATGATCACGCCAACCCTGCTCCGGCGGAGCGAGGATGAAGCTCGCCCGATGGCGAGGACCATCGTCAAGCCGGCGACCAGCGAGACGCTGCGCTACCTGTTCCGCCTCAACGCCCTGCAGGGCTCGGCCTCCAAGGCCGATGTTCCCGGCTACCGGGTGGGCGGCAAGACCGGTACAGCCGAGAAGGTGGTGAAGGGGCGCTATTCGACGGAGAACCGCCTCACCTCCTTCATCGGGGCCTTTCCGATGGAGGATCCGCAATATCTGGTGCTGGTGATGCTGGACGAACCGAAGGCCACGCCGGACACCCATGGCTTTGCCACTGCCGGGTGGAACGCCGTGCCCACGGCTGGCCGCATCATCGAGCGTATTGCGCCGATGCTGGGGATCCAGCCGGAATTCACCCCGGAAGACCTCGAGAAGATCGCCAGGCTCGCGGCGCTCGAAAAGAAAAAGAAGGACTGACCAGCCGGTGAGCAAGACCCTTGGCCACCTGATCGGGGACGAAGCGGAGGTTCCGCCGGGCGCCAGAGCCATGCCGGTTTCCGGCCTCACCGCCGACAGCCGGGCGGTCAAGCCGGGCTTCGTCTTTGCCGCCTTGCCGGGCAGCAAGGTTGATGGCGCCGCTTTCATTCCGCAGGCGGTGGCCGCCGGCGCCGCCGCGGTGATCGCCGGAGGCAGCCTTCCCGCCGCCGTTCCGGTCATCGCCTCCGCCAATCCGCGACGCCTCTATGCCCTCATGGCGGCGCGCTTCTTCGATGCCCAGCCTGAAACCGTGGTGGCTGTCACCGGCACCAGTGGCAAGACATCGGTCGCGGGCTTCACCCGCGAGATCTGGACGGCGCTGGGCCTTCGCGCCGCGAGCCTCGGCACCATTGGCGTGGTCGCGCCATCAGGAAGCTATGCGCTTGAACACACCACACCCGACGCGATGACGTTGCAGGAGACCGTGGCGCGGATCGCCGCCGAAGGCGTGAGCCACCTCGCCATCGAAGCCTCGAGCCACGGGCTTGACCAGCACCGGCTGGACGGGCTCCGCCTCTCTGCCGCTGCCTTCACCAATCTCTCGCATGATCATCTCGACTATCACCCGACGGTCGCGGACTACTTCAGCGCCAAGATGCGGCTGTTCGAGAACCTGCTGCCGCCGGGCAGCCCCGCCGTCATCAACGTCGATACCGATCACGGCGAGGAAGCGGCGCGGCGCGCCAGGGCGCGCGGGCATCAGGTGTGGAGCGTCGGCCGGCGCGGCGAAGCGATCCGTATTCTCGGGGTCACGCGCCACGGCGCTGGCCAGCACATCGCGCTCACGGTCCATGGCAGGTCCTGTGAGGTCGACTTGCCGCTGGCCGGCGATTTCCAGGTTTCCAACGCGCTCATCGCCGCGGCGCTGGTGATCAGCACCGGTGGTGATGAGGCCCGCGCCATCTCGGCGCTTCAGTCGCTCAAGGGCGCGCGGGGCCGCCTCGATCTGGTTGGTCACAGCCGCAGTGGCGCCCCGGTGTTCGTCGACTATGCCCACAAGCCTGACGCTCTGGAGAATGCGCTGGCGGCACTCAGGCCCTTTGCGAAGAACCGTCTTGTGGTGGTCTTCGGCTGCGGCGGCGACCGTGACCGCGCCAAGCGCCCGCTGATGGGCGAGATCGCCACCAGGCTGGCGGCCAGGGTCTACGTCACCGACGACAATCCGCGCGGCGAGGACCCCGCGGCGATCCGCGCTGCCATCATGGCCGCCGCGCCGGGCGCCATCGAGATCGGCAACCGCGCTGCGGCGATCCGCGCCGCGGTGGAAGACCTGGGGCCCGGCGACGTGCTGGTGGTGGCCGGCAAGGGCCATGAGGAAGGCCAGAAGATCGGAACCGCGCTGCTGCCGTTCAGCGACCATGAGGCTGTCAGGGCCGCAATCGAAGGACGCGACTATCATGGCTGAGCCCCTCTGGACCATCGAGGAATTGCTGAAGGCGACCGGCGGCCGTCTCCACGGCATGGTGACAGCGCCGCTCTCCGGCGTCACCATCGCCTCCCGCGCGGCCGGCAAGGGCGACATTTTCGTCGCCATCAAGGGCGAGCGCCATGACGGGCATGATTTCGTGGCGGCCGCGCTGAAGTCTGGCGCCGCGCTGGCAATCGTTTCGCGCCTCACGCCGGAGATGCGGGCGGCGGGGCCCGTCCTCGAAGTGGCGGAAGATCCGCTGCGCGGTCTCGAAAACATGGGCCGCCACGCCCGCGCCCGCTGCCAGGGCCAGATCATCGCCGTCACCGGCAGCGTCGGCAAGACCTCGACCAAGGAGATGCTGCGCACCGCGCTCGCTGCCTCGGGCGCCACCCACGCCTCGGCGGCGTCGTTCAACAATCACTGGGGCGTGCCGCTCACCCTGGCGCGCATGCCGCGGGAAACCGCCTTTGGTGTCTTCGAGATCGGCATGAACCATGCCGGCGAGATCACGCCCCTTGTCGCCATGGTGCGGCCGCATGTGGCCATCGTCACGACCATCGCGCCCAGCCATCTCGGCAACTTCCCCTCGCTCGATGGCATCGCCGACGCCAAGGCGGAAATCTTCACCGGCGTTGTACCGGGTGGCCATGCGGTGATCAGCCGTGACACGCCGTTCTTCGACAGGCTCGCGGCGGCGGCGAAGGCCTCCGGCATCAGCGATGTCGTGTCCTTCGGCCAGCATGCCGATGCTGATGTCCGGCTGGAGCGGGTGGCGCTCCATGCCGATTGCAGCTGCATCACGGCGCGGGTGATGGGCGAAAGCCTGATCTACAAGCTCGGTCTTCCCGGACAGCACATGGCGCTGAACAGCCTCGCCGTGCTGGCCGCCGCCAGGCTTGCCGGTGCCGATCTCGCCCGCGCCGCGCTGGCGCTTGCCGGCGCGCGTCCGGCCAAGGGCCGCGGTGTGCGCGAGAGCCTGGCGATCGCCGGTGGCGAACTGTTGCTGATCGACGAAAGCTACAACGCCAATCCGGCCTCGGTGGCGGCGGCGCTGGCGCTCTTGGGCGCGGCGCGGCCGGGCCGCGGCGGGAGGCGCATCGCGGTCCTGGGCGACATGCTCGAACTGGGAGACCACGGCCCGGACCTGCACGCGGGCCTCATCGACCCGGTCACCGCCGCGGGTGTCGATCTCGTCTATGCCTCAGGACCCTTGATGGCCCATCTCTGGGAGCGGGTACCGCTGGAACAGCGCGGCGCTTATGCCAGCGCCTCCGATGGCCTCAGTGCGCCGCTGCTGGGCAGCCTGAGGCCCGGCGACGTCGTCATGGTCAAAGGCTCGCTCGGCAGCCGCATGGGCCCGCTCGCCGACGCCATCCGCGCTGCTCATCCGCCCGTTGCGAAGGAAACCTGATGCTCTTCCTGCTTCTCACCAGCCTCGCCGACGAGTTCTCGCCGCTCAACGTGTTCCGGTATCAGACCACGCGCACCGGGCTTGCGATTCTCACCGCGCTCGTCTTCGTGTTCCTGTTCGGGCCGCGCATAATTGCGCTGCTCAAGGTGAAACAGGGGCGTGGCCAGCCGATCCGCACCGATGGGCCGCAGCGGCACATCGTGGAGAAGCAGGGAACGCCCACCATGGGCGGGCTGATGATCCTGTCCGGCATTTTCGTCAGTACGCTGCTGTGGGCGGACCTGCGCAACCTCTATGTCTGGGCGGTGCTGTTCGTCACCCTGGGCTTCGGCGCGATCGGCTTTTATGACGACTTCCTGAAAGTCACGAAAGCGACGACCAGGGGCTTTTCCGGCAAGGTGCGGCTGCTCGCCGAATTCCTGATCGCCGGAATAGCCGTCGGCATGTTCATGTGGAT
>DAISVW010000205.1:0-5023 GCA_036826695.1 Aestuariivirga sp. | reverse complement strand
CTCAATGCCAAGCCGGACGACATCCGACGCATCGGCTAAGCCGCATTCAACGTGGTGCTCTACCCTGAGACAGCGGATACAGCAGCCCGCTGGCTTGAGCGGAACCACAAGCAGCCGATGACCACGGTGGTACCGATCGGTGTATCCGCCACCCGGGAATTCATAGATCAAGTGGCGAAGCTGGCCGGCGTTGATGCAGCCAAAGTCGTCGCCGAAGAGGCTTCGCGGTTACCCTGGTATTCCCGCTCGGTGGATTCACCCTCCCTCACCGGCAAGCGCGTCTTCATCTTCGGTGATGCGACGCTTGCGCTGGCCGCAGCCCGGATCGCCAAGGAGGAACTGGGATTTGATGTGGTAGGGCTTGGCTCCTACTCGCGCGAGTTCGCGCGGCCTCTGCGCGAAGCCGCGAGCAAGCTTGGTCTGGAGGCCTTGATCACCGACGACTACCTCGAGGTCGAAGCCCGTGTCGCCGAACTGCAGCCGGAACTGGTTCTGGGCACCCAGATGGAGCGCCACATTGCCAAGAAACTCGGCATTCCCTGCGCCGTCATCTCGTCACCGGTGCATGTCCAGGATTTCCCGGCGCGCTACTCGCCGCAGATGGGCTTCGAGGGCGCCAACGTCATTTTCGACAGCTGGGTCCATCCGCTGATGATGGGCCGCGAGGAACATCTGATTCATATGTTCCGGAATGATTTCGAATTCAACGACAAGGCGGCCCCATCGCACCTTGGACATGGGCACGCGCGCCCGGCGGAAGCCCCGGCGGAACGTGCCACCAAGCCTACCGTCGGCGGCTGGTCAGCTGAGGCAGAAAGGGAACTTCAGAAAGTACCATTCTTCGTGCGTGGCAAGGCCCGCCGCAATACTGAACGCTTTGCCGCCGAGCGCGGACTTGCCGTCATCTCCGTCGAGACGTTGTACGATGCCAAAGCACACTACAGCCGCTGACGCGCCCCTTCGGGTGGTGATCGTCACCCTCGACAACCACCTGACCGGTGCGGTGCACCGTGTGCGTGCGCAGCTGGCGCGCGAGGTTCCCAAATTTGAGCTTTCTGTCCACGCTGCTTCGAACTGGAGCGCGAGCCCCGACTCGTTGGAAGCTTGCCGTGCCGACATTGCCCGGGGCGACATCATCGTGGCTTCGATGCTCTTCATGGAAGACCACATTCAGGCCGTGCTGCCAGCACTGAAGGCACGGCGCGAGCATTGCGATGCGATGGTCTGCTTCATGTCGGCGGGCGAAGTAATCAAGCTCACCCGCATGGGCCGCTTCGCCATGGGAGGAAGCCAGGGCACGCTCGTCAGCCTGCTCAAGAAACTGCGTGGCGCTAAATCTGACGGAGCAGCAAGCAGCGCGTCGGCAGGCGAAAAGCAGTTGGCTCTCCTGAAGCGCATTCCCAAGATCCTGCGTTTCATCCCCGGCACTGCCCAGGATCTGCGCGCCTACTTCCTATCGATGCAATACTGGCTGGCGGGGTCGGAAGAGAACATTGGCCATCTGGCGCGCTTTCTGGCTGCGCGTTACGCCGATGGCCCAAGAAAGCCCTACCGGAATCTGCTTCGCTACGAGGCGCCCCGCACCTATCCCGAAGTGGGCGTCTACCACCCGCGCCTTGGCGGCCGGATGAGCGAGACCGCCGACAAGCTGCCGGATCCGCCAGCCCCGTGCAAAGGTACGGTCGGCCTGCTGCTCATGCGCTCATACGTGCTTTCTGGCGATACCGCGCATTATGACGGCGTGATTGCCGCTTTCGAGTCGCGTGGCCTGAAGGTGATCCCGGCATTTGCGACGGGACTCGACCAGCGTCCGGCAATCGAACGCTTCTTCATGCGTGACGGAAGGCCGGTCATCGACGCGCTTGTTTCGCTCAGTGGTTTCTCACTGGTCGGCGGCCCGGCCTACAATGATGCGAAGGCTGCTGAAGAGACGCTGGCCCGGCTGGATGTTCCCTACATTGCCGCTCAGCCCGTCGAGTTCCAGACACTGGAGGAGTGGGAGACTTCCGAGCGCGGTCTGCACCCGATTGAAACCACCATGATGATCGCCATTCCGGAGCTTGATGGCGCTGCAGGTGGAGTGGTCTTCGGCGGACGCAGCATCAAGGACCAGGGTGAGCGCGGCATGCGGGTCCATGCCGAACGCGCCGCTGCGCTGGCTGCTCGCGTGCTGAAGCTTGTGAGCCTCCGCGCCACGCCGAAGCCGGAGCGCAAGGTGGCGGTCGTGCTGTTCAACTTCCCGCCAAATGCCGGCGCGGTCGGCACGGCGGCTTTCCTCTCGGTCTTCGAGTCGCTCCACAACACGCTGAAGGCCATGAAGGCTGAAGGCTACATGGTGGACGTGCCTCAAACCACCGCCGCCTTGCAGGAGCGTCTTCTCAAGGGCAACGCCGAGCGTTTCGGCAGCGACGCCAATGTCGTGGCGCGGATTGCGGCAGATGATCACGTCAGGCGTGAACCCTGGCTATCCGAAATCGAGGCACAATGGGGCCCTGCGCCCGGCCGTCAGCAAGCTGACAGCAGCGGCATTCATGTGCTCGGCGAACGATTCGGCAATGTGCTGGTGGGGATCCAGCCGGCGTTCGGCTACGAAGGCGACCCGATGCGGCTCCTGTTCGAGAAGAGCTTCACGCCGACCCACGCCTTCTCGGCCTTTTACCGTTTTCTGCGGGAGGATTTCGCAGCGGATGTGGTGCTGCATTTCGGCACGCATGGGGCCCTTGAGTTCATGCCGGGCAAGCAGGCGGGCCTCTCTGCCGCCTGCTGGCCCGACCGCCTGATCAGCGACCTTCCGAACCTCTATCTCTATTGTGCCAACAATCCCTCCGAGGGCAGCATCGCCAAACGCCGGTCCGGGGCCACGCTGATCAGCTATCTGACACCGCCGCTCGCTCAGGCGGGTCTCTACCGCGGCCTTGTGGACCTCAAGGGATCGATCGGCCGCTGGCGCGGGCTGGATCCGGATGCAGCGGAACGCGGCGATCTGGCCCTTCTCGTCCAGGCACAGGCGGCGCAAGTGGACCTGGCGGCGGCAGAGCCTGCCTGGACAGACCCCGACGCTGCCATCCAGGATCTGCAACGGCGCATCCTTGAACTGGAATACACATTGATCCCGCATGGCTTGCACGTGGTCGGCGAAGCGATGACCCCCGAGGCGCGGCACGAAACCCTTGCCAGCGTAGCTGAAGCCGGCACCGGAGCTGATCTTGCGGCCATGGAGCAACTGCTCGCCGAGGATCATGAAATCCCCGCCCTGATGCGGGCTCTCGACGGCCGCTTCATCCGGCCGGTGCCTGGCGGCGATCTGATCCGTACGCCTGCCATTCTGCCGACCGGCAGAAACCTCCATGGCTTCGATCCGTTCCGCATTCCATCAGCTTTCGCGGTGAAGGACGGTGCGAAGCAGGCAGCCTTGCTGCTGCAGACCCACACCAATGCCGGAAGACCATTGCCTGAGACGGTTGCCCTTGTGTTGTGGGGAACCGACAATCTGAAGAGCGAAGGTGGGCCAGTTTCTCAGGCCTTGGCGCTGCTCGGCGCCGCACCGCGCTTCGATAGTTTTGGCAGGCTGTGCGGAGCGAGCCTTCTTCCACTTGAGGATTTGGGCAGGCCCCGCGTTGACGTGATGCTGACCCTCTCTGGTATCTTCCGCGATCTGCTCCCGTTGCAGACCCGCATGCTGGCCGAAGCTTGTTTCCTGGCCGCAGCCGCCGACGAGCCACCGGAGCAGAACTTCGTGCGCAAGCACGCGCTGGCTCATATGAAACAGACCGGCTGCGATCTTGAAACCGCAGCGCTTCGCGTGTTCAGCAACGCCGACGGGGCTTACGGTTCCAACGTCAATATGCTGGTCGACAGCGGCGGCTGGGAAGACGAAGACGAATTGGGCGAAATGTTCGCCCGCCGCAAGTGCTTTGCCCATGGCCGCAACGGGCAGGCGCAACAGCAAGCCAACATCCTGGCGGCCGTGCTGTCAGGCGTCGACCTCGCATACCAGAACCTGGAATCGGTCGAACTGGGCGTGACAACAGTGGACCACTACTTCGACTCGCTGGGCGGCATCAGCCGGGCGGCCGAAAAGCAGCGCGGCGCCGCAATCCCGGTCTACATCGGCGATCAGACGCGCGGCACCGGCGTGGTGCGCACGCTGGCCGAACAGGTTGCACTCGAATCCCGCACGCGGGTTCTGAACCCCAAATGGTACGAAGGCATGCTGAAGCACGGCCATGAAGGCGTGCGTCACATCGAATGCCACCTCACCAATACGGTCGGCTGGTCGGCCACCACGGGCCAGGTGGCGCCTTGGGTCTATCAGCAGTTCACGCAGACCTATGTGCTGGACCAGGCGATGCGCGACCGGCTGGCGGCACTCAATCCCAAGGCGGCAGTCAAGGTTGTGAACCGTCTGCTCGAAGCGCAGCGGCGCGATTTCTGGCGGCCCGATGCCGAAACGCTTGCCGCCCTGCAGCAGGCGGGCGAGGAACTCGAAGACAAACTCGAAGGCATAGGCGTGGAGGCAGCGGCATGACCCTGGTGATCGACCGGAAACCGAAAGGCCGCGTGAATCCACGCGAGGACGGCGAGGGCAGCGTACAGGTGCACCTTGATCCGAACGCGACGATCGGCACCGCCAAGGTGTTCTCGGTCTATGGCAAGGGCGGGATTGGCAAGAGCACGACCTCCTCCAATCTCTCCGTAGCCTTCTCGAAACTCGGCAAGCGGGTGCTGCAGATCGGCTGCGACCCGAAGCACGACTCCACATTCACGCTCACCAAGAGCCTCGTTCCCACGGTAATCGACATTCTCGAGCAGGTCGATTTTCATTCCGAGGAACTGCGACCCGAGGATTTCGTGTTTCAGGGCTACAATGGCGTCATGTGCGTCGCGGCCGGCGGCCCGCCGGCCGGAACCGGCTGCGGCGGCTATGTGGTCGGCCAGACGGTTAAGCTGCTGAAGGAGCATCATCTCCTCGAGGACACGGACGTCGTCATCTTTGACGTGCTGGGCGACGTTGTCTGCGGCG
>DAISVW010000204.1:1442-5037 GCA_036826695.1 Aestuariivirga sp. | reverse complement strand
ACCCCGGCGGCATGAAGACCAGGGCCCGCAAGGTCGATGGCGGCTATGTGCTCAACGGCTCCAAGATGTGGATTTCCAATTCGCCGATCGCCGACCTGGCCGTGGGCTGGGCCAAGACCGACGATGGCCAGATCCGCGGCTTCATCGTCGAGCGCGGCATGAAGGGCTTCACCACCCCGGTGATCGAGGGAAAGATCTCGCTCCGCGCCTCGATCACCGGCGAAATCGTGCTCGACAATGTCGAGGTGCCGGAATCCTCTCTGCTTCCCAATGCCAAGGGTCTCGGTGGCCCCTTCGGCTGCCTCAACAAGGCGCGCTACGGCATCGCCTGGGGCGTCATGGGCGCCGCTGAGGATTGCTGGCACCGGGCCCGTCAATATACGCTTGACCGCAAGCAGTTCGGAAAGCCGCTGGCCGCCAACCAGCTGGTGCAGAAGAAGCTCGCCGATATGCAGACGGACATCGCGCTGGGGCTTCAGGGCTGCATGGCGCTGGGCCGCGGGCTTGCGCGCGGCACCCTGGCGCCGCCCGCCATCTCGCTCATGAAGCGCAACAACTGCGGCAAGGCGCTGGATGTCGCCCGCATGGCGCGCGACATGCACGGCGGCAATGGCATTTCGGAAGAATATCACGTGATCCGCCACATGGTGAACCTCGAGACGGTCAACACCTACGAGGGCACCCACGACGTGCACGCGCTGATCCTCGGCCGCGCCCAGACGGGGATCCAGGCTTTTCAGTGAGCGGACGATCCGCCATCATCGCCTGGCCGGCCGACCCGCCCGTGCGGGCGATGGTGGAGGAACTCGACCGCTACTTCCATGCGCTCTATCCGGCGGAGAGCAACCATCTCCTCGACATCGAAACGCTGTGCCAGCCCGAGATGCGGTTCTTCGCGGTGTTCGAGGGCGCTGAGGCGCTGGCCATCGGCGGCTGCTGGCTGAAGGATGGCTACGCCGAGGTGAAGCGCCTTTACGTGAGGCCCAGGGCGCGCGGGCTCGGCCTGGCGAAACTGATCATGCAACGGGTCGAGGCCGAGGCCCTGAGCTGCAACCGCCCGCTCGCCAGGCTCGAGACCGGAATTCACCAGCCCGAGTCGCTCAGCCTCTACCGCCGCCTCGGTTATGTTGTGTGCGGCCCATTCGGCGATTATCCGGTGGACGACCCCAACAGCGTGTTCATGGAAAAGCGGCTAAGCTAGCGCGCCTCAGGCGGGCGCCGATGCCTTTGGCCGCTTGATCAGCGGCGCGGCCTTGATGATCGCGGGGTCGAGGCCTTCGCCGCCTTCGTCGAGATGGGCGAACAGCGCCTGGCGCATATGGCGCTCCCAGAACTTGTTGATGTGTTCGGCGACATCGCGGGCCTCGGCTTCGGGCCCCGAGCCGTGGAAGAAGCCGGCGATCTGGTTCGCCATGCGGATCAGGTCTCTCTTTTCCATCTTTCAATCCTCATCAAAAATCATGACGCCGCGGTTTGACAGCGCGGCAAGCTTGAGCCCGGCGCCCCGCGCCAGCGACAGGGCGAGCGCGGTGGGCGCCGAGACGGTGGCAAGCGCGCCGATGCCGGCGATGGCGCATTTCTGCACCAGTTCGAAGGAACAGCGGCTGGACATCAGCACGAAGCCGTGCGCCGCGCCGCGGCCCTCGCGGGCCATGGCGCCGATCAGCTTGTCCAGCGCGTTGTGGCGGCCCACGTCCTCGCGCGAGAGAATGATTTCTCCGTCCACGGAGCACCAGGCGGCGGCATGCACCGTGCGGTTGACCCGGCTCATCGGCTGGTGGCGGGGAAGCTCCTCATAGGCGCGGGCCACGGCCTCCGGGCGCAGCGGCACGGCAGGCAGCGCCCGGCCCGGCATGCGGATGGCGTCGGCGATCTCGGTGATCCCGCACAGGCCGCAGCCCGTGCGGCCTTCCAGGCTGCGCCTGGCCATGCGGCTGCGGTTGAGATTTTCTTCCGCGACCGAGAGGTCAACCGCGTAGCCCTGTTCGGCGGGCAGCACCAAGACCCGCGTCACGTCGGCGGCGGTCCGGATGATGCCTTCGGCGATGGCGAAGCCCAGGGCGAAATCCTCGAAGTCGGCCGGAGTCGCCATCATCACCGCATAGGCTTCAGAATTGAACTGCAGGCTCACCGGCACTTCGTCCGGCACCTGCCAGACGGTTTCAACGTCGCCCGCCAGCGTGTGCAGCCTTCCCTTCGCCGGCACCGACGTGGCAGGCGCGCCCGGCTTGACGAGCACCGGCTTTCTGGCGGTTCCAGCGCTCACTCGGCGGCCACCATGCCCGTTTCGATACGCTTGTTCTCTTCCTCGCGTTCCTCCCATTCCTTCTGCCATTCGGAGGGCTGGTTGGAGAGCGTGACCTGCACCGCCGTCACCTTGTATTCCGGGCAGTTGGTGGCCCAGTCGGAGTATTCGGTGGTGATCACATTGGCGCCCGACTCGGGGTGGTGGAAGGTGGTGTAGACCACGCCCTGCGGCATGCGGTCCGAGATCCTCGCGCGCAGCGTGGTGGCGCCGATGCGGCTGGTGATCGACACCATGGCGCCGTCCTCGATGCCGCGCAGCTCGGCGTCATGCGGGTGGATTTCGAGGACATCCTCCTTGTGCCAGGTGACATTCGCGGTGCGCCTGGTCTGGGCGCCGACATTGTATTGCGACAGGATTCGCCCGGTGGTGAGGATCAGCGGGAAGAAGCGGTTGGTGTGCTCCGGCGTGGGCACGAATTCGGTCACGGCGAAGCGGCCCTTGCCGCGCACGAAACCGCCGACATGCATGAGCGGCGTTCCCTCCGGCGCCTTGTCGTTGCAGGGCCACTGCACGGAGCCCAGCCGGTCCAGCTTCTCGAACGAGACGCCCGCGAAAGTGGGGGTGAGGCGGGCGATCTCGTCCATGATCTCGGAGGAGCTGTCATAATACATGGGATAGCCCATGGCGGTGGCGAGCTCACAGACCACCTGCCACTCCTGCTTGCCCTGCAGCGGCGCCTTGACCTGGCGGACCCGGTTGATGCGGCGCTCGGCGTTGGTGAAGGTGCCGTCCTTCTCGAGGAAGGAGGTGCCCGGCAGGAACACATGGGCGAAGGCGGCGGTCTCGTTCAGGAACAGGTCCTGCACGACGACGCAGTCCATGGCGCTCAGCGCATCGTTCACATGCTTGGTGTTGGGGTCCGACTGGGCGATATCCTCACCCTGCACGAACAGGCCCTTGAAGGTGCCTTCCACCGCCTCATTGAACATGTTGGGAATGCGCAGCCCCGGCTCATTGTCGAGCTGGGTCTGCCAGATGGTCTCGAACATGCGGCGCACGATATCGTCGTTCACGTGGCGGTAGCCCGAGAATTCATGCGGGAAGGATCCCATGTCGCAGGAGCCCTGCACATTGTTCTGCCCACGGAGCGGATTGACGCCGACCCCGTTGCGCCCGACATTGCCGGTAAGCATCGCGAGATTGGCCATGCCGATCACCATGGTGGAGCCCTGGCTGTGCTCGGTCACGCCGAGGCCGTAATAGATGGCGCCATTGCCGCCGGTGGCGTAGAGTCTCGGGGGGGGGGGCCGCTGAGCCACCCGGACGCCGGGGGTGGAAGACAAGAGC
>DAISVW010000204.1:0-1432 GCA_036826695.1 Aestuariivirga sp. | reverse complement strand
CGTAAAGCCGGGCGGCGGCCCGCAGCTCGGCCGCCGGACCGCCGGTGATGCTCTCCATGGCCTCGGGCGAATTGCGCTCCTCGCGGATGAAGGCTTCCCAGCGCGCGAATTCCGTGGGGTCGCAGCGCTCGGCGACATAGGCGCGGTTGGCGAGGCCCTCGGTGACGATCACATGGGCGATGGCGTTGATCACCGCGACATTGGTGCCGGGCAGCAGCTGCAGGTGGTGGGCGGCGCGGATGTGCGGCGATTCCACGAGGTCGATGCGGCGCGGATCAATGACGATCAGCTTCGCGCCCTGGCGCAGCCGCCGCTTCATGCGCGAGGCGAACACCGGGTGGCCGTCGGTCGGATTGGCGCCGATCACCACGATCACGTCGGCGGCGGCCACCGATTTGAAGTCCTGGGTGCCGGCCGAGGTGCCGAAGGTGCGCGACAGGCCATAACCGGTCGGCGAATGGCAGACCCTCGCACAGGTGTCGACGTTGTTGTTGCGGAAGGCGGCGCGGATCATCTTCTGCACCACGAAGACTTCCTCGTTGGTGCAGCGCGACGAGGTGCTGCCGCCGATCGCGCCGCGGCCGTGCTTCTCCTGGATCTCGAGGAAGCGCGCGGCGGCGTGGCCGATGGCCTCCTCCCAGGAGACTTCCTTCCACGGATCGGTAATCCGTTCACGGATCATCGGCTTCAGCACCCGGTCCTTGTGGGTGGTGTAGCCCCAGGCGAAACGGCCCTTGACGCAGGAATGGCCCTCGTTGGCGCCGCCGTCCTTGTAGGGTACCATGCGCACCACCTGGTCGCCCTTCATCTCGGCCTTGAACGAGCAGCCCACCCCGCAATAGGCGCAGGTGGTGATCACCGAATGCTCGGGCTGGCCCATCTCGATCACCGATTTCTCGGACAGCGTCGCGGTGGGGCAGGCCTGCACGCAGGCGCCGCAGGAGACGCATTCGGAATCGAGGAAATTCTCGTCCATGCCGGCCGAGACGTGGCTGGCGAAGCCGCGGCCGTCGATGGTGCGCGCGAATGTGCCCTGCACTTCCTCGCAGGCCCTGCCGCAGCGCGAGCACACGATGCACTTGGCCGGGTCGAAGGTGAAATAGGGGTTGGACTGGTCCTTGGGCTGATAGCGGATGTTTTCGGAACCGTCAGCGCGTTTCGCGAAGACGTGATTGTCGCCCTCATAGCCGTAGCGCACGTCGCGCAGGCCAACGGCACCCGCCATGTCCTGCAACTCGCAATCGCCGTTGGCGGCGCAGGTGAGGCAGTCCAGCGGGTGGTCCGAGATGTAGAGCTCCATCACGCCCTTCCGGAGCTGGGCGAGGCGCTGCGTCTGGGTCTTGTCCTTGATGCCGGGGGCCACGGGCGTGGTGCAGGAGGCCGGCGTTCCCTTGCGGCCCTCGATCTCAACGAGGCAGAGGCGGCAGGAGCC
>DAISVW010000203.1:0-5038 GCA_036826695.1 Aestuariivirga sp. | reverse complement strand
AACGGCTCTGGCGGCGCTTGACGATGCCCTGCGTGGCGAGCACGCCGCGGATGATGTGGTAGCGCACGCCGGGCAGGGCCTTCACGCGGCCGCCGCGGATCATCACCACCGAGTGCTCCTGAAGGTTATGGCCTTCGCCGGGAATGTAGCTCACGACTTCGAAGCCGTTGGTCAGCCGCACCTTGGCCACCTTGCGCAAGGCCGAGTTCGGCTTCTTGGGCGTGGTGGTGTAAACACGCGTGCACACGCCGCGCTTCTGCGGGCAGGCCTGCATCGCCGGAACCTTGTTGCGATAGGTCGGCGCCTGGCGCGGCTTGCGAATAAGCTGGTTGATCGTCGGCATATTGGCCTTGTCTCTACCTTCGAACCCGATTGACCATAACAAAAACACCGGCACGATCCGGGCTCCTGGACCGCGCGGTGCTCCAAAACCAGAGGACCCATGGGAGCTCCGAGGCTCCTCAGGGTCATGACCTTGAGTGTTTCGTCTTCGCCGCCCCTGGAAGCGTCTCGATGCGCGGAGCACCGACTGCCTGCCATTGGGAAGCGTGCGCTATCTACATACGGCGAGCGCGCGCGTCAACCCCTAAATCGGAGCCCTATCTGCGCATATTGACGGTTTTTTCCGGCCCTGCCCGGCAAAACGCCGGACGGCCTGATGCACTGCACAATCAGGGCAGCCGGTGGTTGATTCCCAGCATGCGGAGCCGGTACTCCGCCGCCGCCTGATGGCCCCATTGCCCTTCATTTCCGGCCTGCCGCACCGCATGAGGCGCCACCTCCGCCACCCCTTGCGGCTCCAGCCACTGGTGGGTGCAGACCTTGAGGTAGGAGCCCACCCAGAGGCCGCCGGAATGGCGGGCCCCCGCCATGGTCGGCAACGTATGGTTGGTGCCGCAGCACTTGTCGGAATAGACAACGCTGGCCAGCGGCCCGATGAACAGCGAGCCATAATGGGTGAGTTTGCGGGCCGTGGCGGCCGAATCGCGGGTGTGGACCTGCAGGTGCTCGGCGGCGATGAAATCGGAATAGGCGATCATCGCGGCCTCGCCGTCACAGACGGCGATTTCGCCATGGTCGCGCCAGGCCGCCCCGGCCACTTCGCGGGTGCGCAGCGGCTGGAGCTGGCGCGCAATCTCCGCGAGCACCGCCTGCCCCAGCGCCTCGCTGGTGGTGATCAGGCCGACCCGCGAGCGCACGTCATGCTCGGCCTGGGCCAGGAGGTCGGCGGCGATCATCGCGGCATCGCCGCTGTCGTCGGCCACGGTGAAGATCTCGCTGGGGCCCGCCAGCTGATCGATGCCGACCCGCCCGAACACCTGGCGCTTGGCCTCGTTCACATAGGCGTTGCCCGGCCCGAAGATCTTGTCGACCTGCGGCAGGCTGGCCGTGCCATGGGCCATGGCGGCGATGGCCTGGGCGCCGCCCACCCGGAAAATCCGGTGCGCCCCGGCGACGATGCAGCCGGCGATCATCGCCGGATGGGCCTTGGGCGGCAGGCAGGCGATGATTTCCTTGCAGCCCGCCACCCGGGCTGGCACCACCGTCATCACCGCTGCCGAGAGGATCGGGTAACGCCCGCCCGGCACATAGACGCCCACCCGGTCGATGGGGATCACCCGGTGGCCGAGATGCACCCCCGGCAGCGTCTCGATCTCGAGAGGCTGGAGCGTGGCGCGCTGCGCCTCGGCAAAGCGCGTGACATTGGCGATGGCATAATCGAGGTCCTCGCGGATGCCGCGGTCGAGGCTGTCGACGATCTGCCGGCGCTCGGCGGCCTCCACCTCGAGGGGGCCGTCATAGCCGTCGAACTCCAGGGAATAGCGGCGCAGCGCCTCATCGCCGGTCCGCCGCACATCGTCGATGATCGCCCGCACCCGGGCTTCGATCGCCGCCAGATCATCGCCGGCCACGACGGCCGGGCGCTTGAGATAGCGGACAGGGGCATCCTGGGTCATGGCGCGGGCTCCGTAATCTGGTGTCAGCTTCGTGCATCGGTGCCGCTCGCGCAAGGGCGGCAACCCGATCCCGGTTTCGAAAGCGGCCAGCAAGATCCCCGGAACTGGCGCTACGGCCAACGGGGATCACCGGCTTTGCTCGCCCGCCATGACGCCAGATCTCATCATGCTGCTGCCCGCCGCCGCGCTCGTCTTCTGCGCAGCCATCGTGCGCGGCTATTCCGGCTTCGGCTTTTCGCTGCTGGCGATCACCGGCCTGTCGCTGTTCTACCCGCCGGCCAAGGTGATCCCGGCGATCTTCATGCTGGAACTGGCGGCGAGCCTCAATCTGCTGCCGTCGATCTGGCGCGAGATTCACTGGCGCTCGCTCGGCTGGCTGATGGCGGGCGCCCTGCTGGGCACACCCGTTGGCGTCTATGCGCTGGCCAATTTCGCGTCCGGTCCGATGACCCTCGCGCTCGCCGCTTTCGTGCTGCTGGCGGCGGGGCTGTTGTGGAAAGGCTTTACCTTTCGCGCCATGCCATCGGCCCCGGCGACGCTCGCGGTGGGCACGGCGACCGGCATCGCCAACGGAGCCTTCGGACTCGCCGGACCGCCCGTTGTCCTGTTCTATTTCGCAAGCCCCGCCGGGCACGTGGCTGGCCGCGCCTCGCTCATCGCCTATTTCCTGTTCACCGACGCGGTGGGGCTCGGCTTTCTGGCCCGCGAGGGGCTGGTGACCCGCGAGGCAGCGTTCATGGCCCTCATCTTCCTCCCCGTCCTGCTTGCCGGGGTATGGCTGGGCGCCCGCAGCTTCAAGACCGCCGACCCCGCCCGTTTCCGCCGGGTCGTGCTGCTGATCGTGGCGGGGCTGGCGCTGTTGACGGCGGCCAAGGCGGCTCTTGGCATCGCGCTTCCACATCCGTAATAATACCAGTACCGAAAGAAATGCATTCGTGGAAAGTCGGGAAATCGCAAGCGCGGCCTTTTCGGCGCAGAATCGCGGATTGTTTGGAAGGAACTGAAGTTGAAGGGGTCGACGAGGGCCATCCGGTTGGGTTTCGCCGCCCGGCTACTGGCAGCTATGATGATTCTGATCGGGGCCGCCTTTCCGGTGGTTGCCGCCATCAGCGTGACAGCCTACGCCGACATCACGGTTGACCGGTCGACGCCCGAAAAACATCTGAAAACCTTCCTTGACGCGGTGGACAGAGGCATTCTGCGCATGGAAGCGCGCGAGTGGGCCCGCAAGCATTATGATGCTTGGCTCTATCCTCCGGTCTCCGAGGCGGACGCGGCGGAGACCGAACTGCTGAAGAGCTACATTCTGGATTCGATGGACCTCTCCGCCTTCCCCGAGTGGCGGCGCGAGCCCGCGGGCATCGAGACGGCCCTCATGCTCCGTGAAATCTTCCGGGCGGAGAACGTGACGAGTTCCACGGAATTCAAGAAACTGCGCGATGGGCTCTGGGTGATCCCCGGAACCTACGTCCAGGTTGGCACGATCGAGTCCGGCCGCCGGCTGGGGGATATCGTCTTCACGGCCGAGACGGTGGCGGATGTGCCCGCTCTTTACCACCTCATTCCGGCGAGCAAGCTACCCGCCGGTTTCAACGCCTATCGCTACTTCACCGAAACGCCCGGTGGCCTGATGCCGCCCCAGTGGGCCGGAATCGCGCACAAGCTCCCCGAACCGCTGCGCTGGGAGTTCGGCGCAAACACCGTGTTCCAATGGCTGATCACTGCCGTGATCTTGGCCTGCGTGCTGCTGATCCCGATGTTTCTCGCGCGATTCATTCGCCAGCCGGCACTCCGGTGGTTCTTTCAGGCCGCCGCAACGGGCTTTCTGGCCATGCAGGCGTCCGGCATCGTCATGGATCAGGCAGGGCTTTCCGGCGCCGGCGCCACAGCCATGGCCCTGATCTTCCTGACGCTCTACTACGGAGCAATCGTTGTCTGCATCTTCGTCATCGGAGAGTGGATTGGCAACTGGCTGTCGGCCGCCCAGGAAGCGAAGGACAAGACCTTCGATACCAGCATCGTCCGGCTCGCCACCCGGGTTGTGTCGGTGACGGCGAGCCTTGCCGTGATCATCCACGCCTTGAGCGTCGCGGGTGTTCCGGTGTTTGGCATCATCGCGGGGTTCGGCGTCGGCGGTCTTGCCGTCGCGCTGGCGGCCAAACCCACGCTTGAGAACATTCTCGGCGGCGTCATCCTCTTCCTCGACGGCTCGATCAAAGTGGGCGACAAGATCGACACCCCGGCGGTGGCCGGCGTGGTGGAAGACATCGGCATGCGCTCGACCCGCATCCGCAGCGCCGATGGCGGGCTGATCAGCGTCACCAATACGGACCTGGCCAGCATGATCATCAGGAATGTGTCCCCGCGCATCATGGCTCAAGCCGCGCGGCAGCAGGCCACCGCGGGCCAAGGAGAAAGTTAGTGAGTGAGCGTACCTCGCGAAGTTATTCGTTGCCGGATCCTGCCCCGCACGATTGCTCCGCCAAATCCCAGTTCTCAACCAGCAAGGAATAGAAACATGGACTACGCTTCAGACATCCGGAAATACACGAAGAAGGTCGATGACGCCGCCGTGGCGGCGATCGTCAAGTTCTGCGGCATCGCATTGCAATCGCGCGCTGCCTCGCTCGTGGCGACCTCCGCCCCGGCCGAAGTCGCCCGGGTTCGCAAAGGCTTTGCGACCAAGGTGCTCGGCCTCAGCGATGCGGAATTCGATTCGGCGTTCAATGCGACCGCCGAGAAGATGAAGGAAGACAAGACCAAGCATCGGGTAACCTTCTACTATCTGCTCGCGGAAGCGACCGGAAAGCTGAAGTCGCTCGCCTGAGGAGCGCCGATCAAACGGGAAGCTGGCCGGGAGCTCCGGCCGGCTCCCCTGGAACGGTTTGATTTGAGACCGGATCATTTTTTCAGATTCGGCATCACCCCAGGTTGCGCTGGCATGACGGCTGAAAAGAGCGATACAATTCTGTTAAGACGCATGAAGCTCTGAGAGCGTTGCCAGGTTACGCCGGGAAATGACCGGCTCTTGTCTGGAACACCTGACCTCAATCGATCGCCCGATGCCCTAGATATCGAGC
>DAISVW010000202.1:0-5077 GCA_036826695.1 Aestuariivirga sp. | reverse complement strand
GCCCGCGCCGCGACGGGCTACCGGACCGCAACCAAACCTCAACATAAAGCAACGAAAACGCATCGAAACCGCATCGATACCGCAACTGAAACCAAGCCCCGGCGCTATCCGGCGTCAAGCCCCTCGCCCTTGTCCTCGATGCCGTAGCGGTTCAGCTTCACATAGAGGCTCTGGCGGGAGAGGCCCAGCATGTCCGCGGCACTCGCCCGGTTGTTGTCGTTGCTCTGCAGCGCCGCCTCGATGCACATCCGCTCGATGATGTCGGTCGCCTCGCGCACCAGGTCCTTGAGCGGCACCTTGCCGACGAGCCGGGTCATCTCGTCGACCGAACGCAGCAGGCTGCGGCTGGCGGGCTCGGCCTCCAGCGGGCGGCGGCTCACCCGCCTGATGGCGAAGCCATAGCAGCTCGGCTCGCCCGGCGGCGAGGCGGCGCCCGAGACCTCCACATCCTCCGAGGCGCCGAACTGGCCGCGCAGCACGGTGGCGAACTGGCGCACCGCGCCATGTTCGGCCAGGCTGTTGAAAAGCGTGGCAATATCGACGCCGGCCCGGCCCAGCCAGCGGTCGATCGGCTCGCCCCTGGCCTGTTCCTCGCTGCCCAGCTGGGCGCTGTCGAGGAAGGCGGCGTTGGCCGAGACGATGCGGCGCTCGAGATCGGTGACGACGAAGGCCTCCGGCAGGTCGCGCACCGCATTCACCACCGCCGCCTGGCCCCTGGACATGACGATGCCGGTGGCCCCGGCCGCCACCGGGGTGAGGCGCATCAGATAGAGCGTGGCGCTGTCCTGGCGGAAAATGGTGGCGCTGAGCACCGCCTGGCGCTCGCTCCCCTCCAGCGTGAGGGCCACGTCATCGGCCCGGCCGGTGGCCTTGAGGGCCATCAGCAGGCCTTCCACCCGGTCGCCGTCGGCGGCCGCGAAGAGGCTTGAAAAAGGCAATCCGATCAGCCGCTTGACCGGCCTGTTCATGAGCGTGGCGGCGGCCGCGTTGGCCTCGGTCACGCGGCCCGAGCGGGCATCGGCCACGACGATCGCCTCGGAGGCCACCTGCATCAGCAGGCGGTAGCGGGTTTCGGCGTGGCGGAGACGGGCATATTCCTGCTCGATCGACTGTTCGGCGGCGAGCAGCTTCTGCTGCATGGCGGCGATGTTGCGCATCTCGCGGCCGATCGCCACGAACTGGCCCTTGCTGCCTGCCTTCAGCACCGCGTAGCGCACCGGAATGTCGGGGGCGCCGTCCACCGGGTGGTTGATCTGCCGCCAGCGCAGCGGCAGGCCGAGGCTGGCTTCCTGCAGCATCTGCTCGATCTTGGGGCGGCTTTCGACGGTTGCCACATCGGCCCAGGCGCGGCCCGGCCAGGCGTTGAAAGGCTCCGCGCCAAGGTCCTGTGACACCAGCACTTTTCCGAGAATGACGGCGTCGGGGCTGAGCACCAGGCTGACGTCCGCCGAGGCCGACATCAGAAGGGCGGCCTCTTCGGCCTCGAGGCCGGCCATCAGCGCGGCGAGGCTGGTCTCGCGGTCCTTGGGCGGGTTGGAAATGCTCCGCAGCGTCACTGGATGATCCTTTCGGGGGTCGTGCCTGGCTGGGCCATGGCTCACGCGGCCCCGGCCAGTGCGAGCCAGCCATTGGCCTGCTGAACGGCTTCGGCGGCGTCCGCTGCCACGGCATTGGCGCCCAGTTCGGCCGCCGTGGGGCCGCCGGCCGCGAACAGGACGCCACCCACCAGGATCCGGAGATCCGGGTTGCGGGTGGCGGCGCGGACTCCGCCGATCACCGTCCGGAGGGCGGGGAGGAGGCGCTCTCCGGCAAGTGAAAAGCCAACGATGTCATAGGGTTCAGATGAGATGAGGCGGATGATCTCAGGCTCCGTGGCAGACAGCCTGGCGGTCACCTGCCAGCCGTCGCGGAGCAGGAATTCCTCGACCAGGCGGAGGCCTAAACTGTGTTGCTCGCCGGGCGGGGGGGCGAGCAGCACGCGGCCGCGCAGGCCGGTGAGGCGCAGGGGCGGCATGCGGAACTGGCGCAGCAGGTGTTGCAGGCGAGCCATGCCGAGGGTCACCTCGACGAAGTTGAGCCGGTCGTCGGCCCACAGGGCGCCCATGTGGCGGGCGGCCGGAGCCATCAGGCCGAGCATCAGCGATTCCGGCGTCATGCCGTCGGCGAAGAGCTGTTCGAGGAGGCGGGCGGCGTGGCTGCCGTCGCCGCTGAAAAGGTAATCTGTAAAGGTTTCCACGAGTTCGCGGCCCGGCGGGTCATCCCCACCGTTTTTCCGGGCCATCGCTCCTGGCGTCGTCATCTCCGCCGCACCCGCCCCCAGTGATTCTTACGTAACGGCAAGTTTTTCAAGCCTCTTTGCCGCTGTCCATCTTGCCTGTCACTCGCATCTGCAAATGACAGGCAACAGCTTTTCAGCTGATTTTCCTTGCATAGCGCAAGATTCTGGTTTGGTCCATAGCATGTCGTAAATTTATGACGTCAACATCTCTTGACACTTTTTTGCCTGGAGTCTAGCTTCCCTGTCAGGGCATCAATCCTTCGCCCCGCGAACAGCGGGAGCGGAGCGGGCCCGGGGGAGCGATCAATGCACGTGCTTCGCCGCCAGGAAGAGACCCGATATGGTCTTTATACGGCCGCCGAACGGCAGCGGCGGGACGCCTCGCGCTGGACCATGGTGCAGGCCATTCTTGCGCCGCTTCAGTTCCTGGTATTTCTGGTGAGCCTGGTGCTGGTTCTGAGAACCCTGATGACCGGTGAGGGCGCGGTCATCGCCAATGCCTCCGTGGTCATCAAGACGCTGGTGCTCTACACCATCATGGTAACCGGATCCCTTTGGGAAAAGGACGTTTTCGGGCAATATCTCTTCGCGCCGGCCTTCTTCTGGGAGGATGCGGTGAGCTTCATCGTCATTGCCCTCCACACGGCGTATCTTGTCTGCCTGTTGTTGGGAAACCTCGGCGAAGCCCAGTTGCTCTGGCTGGCACTCGCCGCCTACGCCGCCTACGTCATCAACGCAGCCCAATTCCTCCTGAAACTGCGGGCAGCGCGGCTGCAATCAGCGGAGGCCTCGTCATGAACCTGCCATTCCGCGCCCCTGCTCCCGGAAATGGCTGTGCTGACGTACCGGTGCTGCGTGAACGCGGCCAGCGCGAAGTGTTCTGCGGCCTCACGGGAATCGTCTGGCTGCACCGCAAGATCCAGGACGCCTTTTTCCTGGTCGTCGGGTCGCGCACCTGCGCGCATCTGATCCAGTCCGCAGCGGGCGTCATGATCTTCGCCGAACCGCGCTTTGCAACCGCCATCATCGATGAGCGCGACCTGGCGGGGCTATCCGAACTCGATGACGAGCTCGACCGGGTGGTGAACCGCCTGCTCGAGCGCCGTCCGGACATCAAAATGCTGTTCCTCGTCGGCTCCTGCCCCTCCGAGGTGATCAAGCTTGATCTGAAACGCGCCGCCGCGCGCCTGTCGCAATTGCACATGCCCCGGGTTCGGGTTCTCAACTATTCCGGAAGCGGAATCGAGACCACCTTCACCCAGGGCGAAGATGCCTGTTTAGCCGCGCTGGTAACCTTCTCCCCCCTTCCTGCCGCGGGCGACGTGCCCCCGCGCATCGTGGCGGGGGCACTTTCTGACGTGTGCGAGGATCAGTTCAGGCGGATCTTCGCCGAGATGGGCCTCGCCGATGTGGCATTCCTGCCAGCCAGGACGGCGAATGACATGCCGTCTGCCGGGCCGGGAACCCGCTATCTGCTGGCCCAGCCATTCCTCAACGACACGGCCCGTGCCCTCGAAGAACGTGGTGCCAGGCATATTCCGGCACCATTTCCAATCGGCGCCGAAGGCACCACACAATGGTTCAAGGCTGCCGCCGACGCCTTTGGCGTTTCGGATGCGAAGTTCCGCGCGGCGACCGATGCCGGTCACATTCGCGCGAGACTGGCATTGCAACCGCACCGCGAGATGCTGGAGGGCAAACGCATCTTCTTCTTCCCGGACTCACAGCTCGAGGTCCCGCTGGCGCGATTCGTCTCTCGGGAGCTGGGCATGGAGCCCATCGAGGTGGGAACGCCCTATCTGCAACGTCAGCACCTCGCTCAGGAGATTGGACAGTTGCCGGCAGGCTGCAGGCTGAGCGAAGGCCAGGACGTGGAGCGCCAACTCGACCGCTGCCGCGAGGCGAACCCTGACCTCATCGTTTGCGGTCTGGGACTCGCCAATCCGCTGGAGGCCGAGGGCTTCACCACCAAATGGTCGATCGAACTCGTTTTCACCCCCATCCAGGGCTATGACCAGGCTGGTGATCTGGCACGGCTGTTTTCCCGCCCGCTCGACCGCCAGACAAGGCTGGGGGTGTAGCAATGCAGCTGACCCTCTGGACCTACGAAGGCCCGCCGCACATCGGCGCAATGCGCATCGCCACAGCCATGAAAGGGCTGCACTACGTGCTGCATGCCCCGCAGGGCGACACTTATGCCGATCTTCTCTTCACCATGATCGAGCGGCGCAATGCGCGGCCCCCGGTGACTTACACCACCTTTCAGGCCCGCGATCTCGGCGGAGATACCGCCGAACTCTTCAAGACTGCCTGCGCCAGCGCCTATGAACGTTTTCAACCCCAGGCGATGATCGTTGGCGCATCCTGCACGGCGGAACTGATCCAGGACGATCCCGGCGGGCTCGCGAAGGCTCTCGCCTTGCCGATTCCGGTAATTCCGCTTGAACTTCCGGCCTATCAGAAGAAGGAAAACTGGGGCGCTTCCGAGACGTTCTATCAGCTGGTGCGGGGTCTTTGTGTTCCGCGTGCCGCCGACAAGGATTTCAATCCGCGGAGCTGCAACATCCTGGGTCCCACGGCTCTGGGCTTCCGCCACCGGGACGATCTTGTCGAGATTACGCGGCTCCTGGAAAGACTGGGGATCGCCGTCAACGTGGTGGCGCCGCTCAATGCCACGCCTGACGACATCCGCCGCATCGGCGAAGCCGCATTCAACGTGGTGCTCTACCCGGAGACAGCGGAAACGGCAGCCCGCTGGCGTGAGCGGAACCACAAGCAGCCGATGACCACGGTGGTACC
>DAISVW010000201.1:0-5103 GCA_036826695.1 Aestuariivirga sp. | reverse complement strand
CCTTCTCATACGCGGCCCAGGTCGAAGCCCTTGGCGATGTTGTTGCGCACGAAATAGTTGTCGATGGCGCCTGGAATGAGTGTCAGCACCACCGCCGCGGCGAGCAGGCCCAGCTCATAGCCGGACGTGCTGGCGGTTTTCGTCATGGCCGCAACAATGGGTTTGGCGGCGACCGAGGTGAGGTTCTTGGCCAGCAGCATTTCAACCCAGGAGAACATGAAGCAGAAGAACGCCGCGACACCGATTCCCGCCGAGATGGTGGGCAGGAAGATCTTGATGAAGAAGGACGGGAAGGAGTAGCCGTCGACATAGGCGGTCTCGTCCAGTTCCTTCGGCACGCCGGACATGAAGCCCTCGAGAATCCACACGGCCAGCGGAATGTTGAACAGCGTGTGCGCCAGCGCCACTGCCCATGGGGTATCGAACAGGCCGACCGCCGAATAGAGATTGACGAAGGGCAGCACGAACACCGCGGCCGGCGCCATGCGATTTGACAGCAGCCAGAAGAACAGATGCTTGTCGCCCAGGAAGCGGTAGCGCGAGAAGGCGTAAGCCGCGGGCAGTGCGAAAGCGACCGAGATCACCGTGTTGATCACCACGTAAGTGATCGAGTTGATATAGGCGTTGTACCAGGACGGATCGGTGAAGATCGTCCGGTAGCTGTCCAGCGTGAAATCCCGCGGGAAGGCGCTGAAGCCGCCCAGGATCTCGTTCGTCGTCTTGAACGACATGTTGAGCAGCCAGTAGATCGGCAGCAGCAGGAACAGGATGTAGAGCGCCAGAACGATGTAACGCTTGCGCATCACTTGGTCTCCTCGCGCATCATCAGCGTGTAGAACAGCCAGCTCAGGAACAGGATGATCAGGAAGTAGACGATCGAGAAGGCGGCGGCGGGGCCGAGGTCGAAGCCACCCAGCGCCTTCTGCACGAGGTCGATCGACAGGAACTTCGTCGTGCTGCCGGGGCCGCCGCCGGTGAGCACGATCACCTCGGTGTAGATCATGAAGGAATCCATGAAACGCAGCAGGATGGCGATGGTCAGCACATGCTTGAGTTTCGGCAACTGGATGTAACGGAACACCGCCCAGGGCCTGGCGCCGTCGACCTTGGCGGCCTGGTAATAGGCGTCCGGGATCGCCACCAGCCCGGCATAGCAGAGCAGCACGACGAGCGAGGTCCAGTGCCAGACATCCATCAGGATCACCGTGAACCAGGCGGAAATCGGCTGGCGGGTGTAGTTGAAGGGAATGCCCAGCGCGTTGATGCCCTTGCCGAGAAGGCCGATGTCCGGGAGCGCCATGATGTTCCACATCGAGCCCACGACGTTCCACGGCACCAAGAGCGGCAGGGCCAGCAGCACGAGGCACACCGACACCCAGGGGCCTTTGCGCGGCATGCAGAGCGCAATCGCCAGCCCCAGCGGGATCTGGATCAGCAGCACCAGCGAGGTGAAGATGAGCTGTCGGCGCAGCGATGCGTGGAAGTCGCGATCGTGCAGGAGTCGATCGAACCACGTCGCGCCGGACCAGGAGAATTCGTTGTTGCCGAAGGCTTCCTGCACCGAGTAGTTGACGACCGTCATCAGCGGCACGAGCGCGTTGAAGGCCACCATCAGGAACACGGGAAGCACCAGCCACCAGGCGCGGTTGTTCTGGATCTTGGTCATCGCGGCCTGCCCGCCATCCAGCCGTCGACATAGACCTGGGTGTGAGGCGGATCGAAAGCGAGGAAGGTCTTGCCCTCCGGCACGCTCTCGCCTTCCTTCAGCAGCAGCTTGATGCTGTGGCCGTGGCTTCTGGCCTCGACGATGCGGTAACGCCCGGCATCCGAAACGCGCACCACGTCGGCGGCGATGCCCGAGGGCGCCACGGACACGAATTCCGGCCGGACGCCGATCTCGGTGCGGCCCTTGGCCGTGGCCTCGCTGGCATTGCCCGTTTCAACCGGCTGGCCGGCGAAGAAGGCCTTGCCGCCACGCAGTTCGGCGGGCAGCACATTCATGCCTGGCGAGCCGATGAAATGACCGACGAACGTATGCTGCGGCTTCTCGAACAGTTCGACCGGCGTTCCCGATTGCACCACTTCGCCCTGGTTCATGACCACCACCTGGTCGGCGAAAGTGAGCGCCTCGGTCTGGTCATGCGTCACATAGATCATGGTGCGCCTGGTCTTGAGGTGCAGCTCCTTCAGTTTCGAGCGCAATTGCCACTTGAGATGCGGATCGATGACGGTGAGCGGCTCGTCGAACATGATGACGTTCACGTCGGCGCGCACCAGGCCGCGGCCCAGCGAGATCTTCTGCTTGCCATCGGCGGTGAGGCCCGAGGCGCGCTTCGACAGGGTCCTGGTGAGTTCCAGCATCTCGGCGATCTCGCCGACGCGGGCCTTGATATCAGCCTCCGGCACGCCGCGGTTGCGGAGCGGGAAGGCGAGATTGTCGTAGACCGTCATGGTGTCGTAGATCACCGGGAACTGGAACACCTGGGCGATGTTGCGCTCTTCCGGCGAGGCGCGTGACACGTCGCGGCCGTTGAACTTGATCGTGCCTTCGGTGGGCGTCAGCAGGCCGGAGATCAGGTTCAGGAGCGTGGTCTTGCCGCAGCCCGAGGGGCCCAAGAGCGCATAGGCGCCGCCATCTTCCCAGGTGAGCGACAGGCGCTTCAGCGCGTAGTCGTCCTCGCCCTGCGGATTGGCCATGTAGGAGTGGCGGAGGTTCTCGATGCGGATCTCGGCCATCAGGATACCCTCTCTCCTGACGGCGCGAAGAACAGCGCGCGGTCGATTTCGGCATGAAGCCTGGCGGGCGATCCCACCTCAAAGGAATGGATGCCGTGCGACAGCGAGACCCAGGTCGAGCCGCCGACATCAAGATGGATGATGCTCTCGGAACCGGAAAGCTCGGTGACCAGCACGCGACCGTCAACTTCAGCCGCAAGGCCCTCGGCGGGCAATGGTGTCAGATGATGCGGCCGGAGGCCCAGCGTGTATTTGCCATCCGGCAGCCTGGCCGCGGCCGCTCCGGCGGGCCAGCTCGTGGCGCCAAAGATCATCAGACGGTCGCCGCGCTTCTCGACCGGCGCGGTGTTGATCGGCGGATCGGAGAACACCTGCGCGGTGAGAAGGTCCTTGGGCGCGCGGTAGGTCGCCGCCGTAGGGCCGAACTGGGTGATGCGGCCTTCGTGGAGTGTGGCGGTATTGCCGCCGAACAGCAATGCCTCGGTAGGCTCCGTGGTCGCGTAGACGACGATGGCGTTGCGGCCGGCGAACAGCTTCGGCAATTCGTCGCGCAGTTCCTCGCGCAGCTTGTAGTCCAGATTGGCGAGCGGCTCGTCGAGCAGGATCAGGTCGGAATCCTTGACGATGGCGCGGGCGATCGCGGTGCGCTGCTGCTGGCCGCCGGAAAGCTCGGAGGGTTTGCGCTTCAGCATCGGCTTGAGGCGCAGGAGATCAGCCGCTGCCATCACGCGGCGATCGATTTCGTCACGGCTCATGCCGGCCACTTTCAGCGGCGAGGCGATGTTGTCGTAGACGCTGAAATTCGGATAGTTGATGAACTGCTGATAGACCATCGACACGTTGCGCTTCTGCACGGCGACGTTGGTCACGTCCTTGCCGCGGAACCTGATCGTGCCGGTGGTCGGCGCCTGGATGCCGGCCATGATCTGCATCAGCGTGGTCTTGCCGGCGAGCGTGGTTCCGAGCAGCACGTTGAACGAGCCCTCGGGCAGCATCAGCGATGTCGGATAGATATGGGTCTCGGCCCCGGCACGCTTGCTGATATCGATCAATTCGAGGGCCATTGCATGCCTTTGCGAGATAAGACGGTCGGAGCGCGGGAATTGCTTCCCGCGCTCCTGCTGTGGGTCAAGGATTACTGCTGCCAGCGCTTGACGATTTCCTCGTAAGCGATGGTCTGGCCGGCTTCCTTCTCGTTTTCGAGCTTGGCCTTGGGGCCATCGGCCTTGCCGAGCCACTCGGACGGATCCTTGGGCTCGGAGAGGCGCGGGCCGCAGCCGCCATAGGTGTTGTTGGCCTTGTCCGCGGCTTCCATGCGGGCCATCACCTGCTCCATTTCGGCGGCGAGACGGTCCATGGCCTCCTGCGGCGTAAAGGCGCCGGAGTTCACGTCACCGATCTGCTGCCACCAGAGCTGAGCGAGCTTCGGATAGTCAGGCACGTTGATGCCGGTCGGCGACCAGCGGACACGGTCCGGCGAGCGATAGAACTCGACGAGGCCACCCAGCTGCGGCGCGCGATCGCTGAACGAGGGATGATTCACCGTGCTGTTGCGGATGAAGGTGAGACCGGTCTGGCTCTTCTTCACGTCGACGGTCTTGGACACCGCGAACTGCGCGTAGAGCCAGGCGGCCTTGGCGCGGTCCATCGGCGTCGACTTCAGGATCGTCCAGGAACCCACGTCCTGATAGCCGACCTTCTGGCCATCCTTCCAGTAGGGGCCATGCGGCGACGGCGCCATCCGCCACAGCGGAGTGCCCTGATCGTCGACGGTGTTGTTGCCTTCCGACTTCGGCGCCACCATCGAGGCGGTGAAGGCCGTGTACCAGAAGATCTGCTGGGCGACGTTGCCCTGGGCGAGCGCCGGCAGCGACTGGTAGAAGTCGTAGTCGGCGGCACCCGGAGGAGCGTATTTGCGGAGCCACTCGTCCCACTTGGCGATGGCGAAGACGGAGGCGGGACCGTTGGTCTCGCCGCCGCGCGCGACGGAGGCGCCCGACGGGTTGCAGGAGCCCTTTTCCATGCGGATGCCCCATTCGTCGATGGGGATGCCGTTGGGCTCGCCAACGGTGCCGGCGCCGGCCATCGAGAGCCACGCGTCGGTCATGCGCCAGCCGAGGTCCGGCGCGCGCTTGCCGTAGTCCATGTGGCCGTAGATGCGAACGCCGTCGATTTCCTTCACGTCTTCGGTGAAGAACTGGGCGATGTCCTCATAGGCCGACCAGTTGACCGGCACGCCGAGGTCATAGCCATACTTGGCCTTGAACTTCTCCTTGAGGTCGGCACGGTCGAACCAGTCCTTGCGGAACCAATAGAGGTTGGCGAACTGCTGGTCGGGCAGCTGGTAGAGCTTGCCGTCCGGGCCGG
>DAISVW010000200.1:0-5111 GCA_036826695.1 Aestuariivirga sp. | reverse complement strand
GGTCGTGAACCGCCTGCCGCAGGCCCTCAAGGCGACCGGCCTCTTGATGTTCTGGGTGATGCTCACCTTGGTGCCGGCCGCACTGGTGAACGGCATTCTGGCCGGCATGCGCGAAGGCTCCAGGCTCGACCGTTATCTCTCGGTGCTGTCGATCACCTCGACCGCCACGCCCGAATATGTCTCGGGCATCCTGTTTTCGGTGATTTTCGCCACCTGGCTCAAATGGCTGAACGGCTCGGCCGCCACCGCCACCTCGGATGGCATCACCTTCTACAACTTCACCCTGCCGGTGATGACGCTGGCGATCTATGGCATCGGCTACATCGCCCGCATGACCCGTGCCTCGATGGCCGAGGTGATGTCCTCGCAGTATATCCGCACGGCGAGGCTCAAGGGCCTCAGCTTCTCCCAGGTGGTGATGCGCCATGCGCTCCGGAACGCGCTGATCGCGCCCTTCACGGTGATCATGCTGCAGTTTCCATGGCTTCTTTCCGGCGTCGTGGTGGTGGAGGCGATCTTCCGCTACCAGGGCTTCGGCTTCCTGCTGGTCTCGGCCGCCTCCAACAATGACATCGACCTCCTGTTGGCCTGCGGACTCGTCTCGGTTGCCGTGGTGCTGATCACCCAGCTCATTTCCGACATCGGCTATGCCTGGCTCAACCCGCGCATCCGGATGAGTTGAGGGAGCGGCCATGGAAAACGTCGGGCTCCCGGGTATCGTCATCGGCCTCATCGCCAGGTTCTGGCCGGTATGGCTGGCGATCGCCGTGATGCTGGTGCTCTCCTTCGCCTACCGGCGCCGCCTCGGACTCTATGGCCATGTCATCGGCACCGGAATCGGCCTCGCCGGGGTTGTCCTCTGCGCCTTCTGGGTGTTCACCGCGCTGTTTGCTGGCCTCGTCGCGCCCTTCGGCCCGCTCGACCAGATCGTGGTGATGAAACACGCCATGCCCGGCATGGTGGAGCCCGAGTCAGGGATTCCCTTCTATCTCGGCGGCGACAAGCTGGCCCGCGATGTGTTCAGCCGCATGGTCTATGGCAGCCGCATCGTGCTGGCGATCGCGCCCGCCGCCACGGCGATATCGCTCGTGGTTGGCTCGCTCCTCGGCCTGCCGGCGGGATATTTCGGTGGCCGCATCGATGCGGTGCTCTCCTTCGTGGCCAATCTGGTGCTGGCCTTCCCGGTGATCCTGCTGTTCTACCTGCTGGTGACGCCGGGCATCATGGAAACGCCGGTGCCCTATGTGATGGCCGGGTTCTTCTTCATCTTCCCCATCCTGTTCTTCTGCATGCTGTTCCTCACCGGTTACGGCAAGCAGCCTGCCAGGCTTCTGGTGCTGCTGGCGCTGACGCTGATCATCGGCGGCTACATCTATGCCGGTCTCGTCTTCGATGCCGACCCGTTCGGCCTCGTCCACATCGAGCCCAATGAGCTCAACATCTTCGTGGCCGTTGCCTTTGCTTCGAGCCCCGGCGTGTTCCGCATCGTGCGCGGCCTCACCATGGACATCAAGACGCGCGAATACATCGCCGCCGCGCAAACCCGGGGAGAGCGGCCGTGGTACATCATGCTCTGGGAAATCCTGCCCAACGCGCGGGGCCCGCTGATCGTCGATACCTGCCTGCGCATCGGCTACACCACGATCCTGCTGGGAACGCTCGGCTTCTTCGGGCTCGGCATGTCGTCCGAGAGCCCGGACTGGGGCACCGCCATCAAGGATGGCAGCCAGTTCCTGAGGCTCTATGCCTGGCCGGCGCTGGTGCCGGCCATCGCGCTGATGTCCTTCGTACTGGGCCTGAACCTGCTCGCGGATTCGCTGCGCGAGCAATCCTTGAGGGATTGAGGCGATGAGCGAACCCATCCTTGAAATCAGCAACCTGCACATCTCCTTCTTCACCAAGATCGGCGAGATTCCGGCCGTCATGGACTTCTCCATGAAGGTGATGCCCGGCGAGTGCATGGGGCTGGTGGGCGAGTCCGGCTGCGGCAAGTCCACGGTGGCGCTGGCCATCATGCGCGACCTGCCGGGTATCGGGCGCATCACCGGCGGGTCCATCAGGTTTCGCGGCCGCGACATGGCGGAGCTGAGCCCCGCCGAACTGCGCGGCGTGCGCGGCTCCAAGATCGCCATGGTCTACCAGGAGCCGATGGCGCGCCTCACCCCGGCCATGCGGATCGAGAGCCAGCTCATGGAAGTGCCGATGATCCTTGAGAAGCTTTCTAAGGAAGTGGCGCGGGCCCGCGCGCTCGACATGGTGAAGGCGGTGAAGCTCCCGGACCCCGAGCGCATCATGGCCGCCTATCCGCACCAGCTGTCCGGCGGCCAGCAGCAGCGCATCGTCATCGCCATGGCGCTGCTCTCGAAGCCCGCACTCCTCCTCCTCGACGAGCCCACCACCGCGCTTGACGTCACGGTGGAAGCCTCCATCGTTCAACTGGTGAAGGAACTGGGCCACCGTTTCGGCACTTCGATGATCTTCGTGTCGCACAATCTGGGCCTCATCCGCGAGACCTGCGACCGCATCACCGTCATGTATTCCGGCGAAGCGGTGGAGACCGGCGGCATCGACGAGGTGTTCGGCCGCATGCGCCATCCCTATACGCAGGGCCTGTTCCGGTCGATCGCCCTTCCCGGCACGGACAAGAACGCGGCCCCGCTCGTCGCCATTCCGGGCCAGCTTCCCCTGCCGCATGAGCGCCCGCCGGGCTGCAACTTTGGCCCCCGCTGCGCCTATTTCGAAAAGGGCCGTTGCGATGTGGGCAACATTGCCATGACGGCGGTCGCCGGCGATCAGCGTCATGAAAGCCGCTGCCTCCGCATCGGCGAGATCGACTGGAATGCGCCGCCAAAGGGCCGCCAGACCCATGAGCCGGTGCAGCCGGGCGAGCCCGTTCTGGTCATCGATCATCTCCGGAAGCATTATCAGGTCGCCGCCAACGAGATTTTCGGCCGCGGCGAGCGCCGCACCGTCAAGGCCAATGAGGACATCAGCCTCGAGGCCCGCGCCGCGGAGACGGTGGCCATCGTCGGCGAGTCGGGCTGCGGCAAGTCCACGCTGGCAAAGGTCCTGCTCGGGCTTGAAACCGCGAGCGGCGGCACGGTGAAGCTCGCCGGCCGTGACATCGAAGGCACGAGCGTCGACAAGCGTGACGCCGCCACCGTTTCCTCGATCCAGATGGTGTTCCAGAACCCGTTCGACACCCTGAACCCGTCCCACACCGTGGGCTCGCAGATCATGCGCACGCTCGAGAAATTCGGCATCGGCGCCAGCACCGCGGAGCGCCGCAACCGCATGCTGGAGCTTCTCGATCTGGTGAAGCTGCCGCGCGCCTTCGAGCACCGCATGCCGCGCCAGCTGTCCGGCGGCCAGAAGCAGCGCATCGGCGTTGCCCGCGCTTTCGCCGGGCGGCCGCGCGTGGTCATCGCCGACGAGCCCATGTCGGCCCTCGACGTCTCGGTGCAGGCCGCCGTCACGGAACTGCTCATGGACATCCAGCGCAGTTCGAGGAACACCATGGTCTTCATCAGCCACGACCTGTCGCTCGTGCGCTATCTGTCGGACCGCGTGGTGGTGATGTATCTGGGCTACGTCGTCGAGCACGGCACGACGGACCAGATCTTCGAGCCGCCCTATCATCCGTATACGGAGGCTCTGCTCTCGGCGATCCCGATCGCCGACACCCGCTACACCAAGCGCCGCGTGCTTCTCGAAGGCGACATTCCCTCGGCCACCAACCCGCCGCCCGGCTGCCCGTTCCAGACGCGCTGCCCGAGGAAATCCCAGGTGCCGGGAAACCTCTGCGAAACCCGGCTGCCGCCGCTCAAGGATGTGGGCGGCAACCACACCATCCGCTGCCACCTCCCGGACGATGTGTTCGCCGGCATGGAACCGGTGATCGTGAAGGCCGGGGCAGCCCCGGAGCAGGCCTGACATGAGCGGCGGCACTGTCCGGCTGAAGCCCGCCGCGGCGCGGAAACTCATCTTCTCGGCTCTCGTGGGCGCAGGTGCCGCGCCGGAGAACGCCACCTATTTCACCGAAGCCATCCTCGACACCGAACTCTCCGGCCTCGAGGGCCACGGCTTCTACTGGCTGCAGTTCTATTGCAACCATCTCCTCAGCGGAAAGGTGAAGGGAACGGCGAAGCCGAGGGTGATCAGGCGCTCGCCCGTATCCTTCATCGTCGACCCGATGGGCGGTTTCGCGCATCCGGCAATCGAGAAGGGCTTCGCGAAGCTGATCCCCGCCGCGAAGAGATATGGCATCGCGGGACTGGGCCTCACCAACTCCTACAATGCCGCGACGCTGGGCTTTCATACCGGCTATCTGGCAAAGCGCGGGCTTCTGGCCTTCGGCTTCACCAACGCCAGCGCCATCATGGCGCCGGTCGGCGGCAGAAAGCCGGTGATCGGCACCAACCCGCTCTCCTTCGCGGTGCCCGGCAGGCCCGGCAAGATCGCGTTCCTGATCGACCAGTCCTCCACCGCCGTCACCTGGACCGCCGTCAAGCGCGCCGCCGAGGACGGGCGTGACATCCCGCTCGGCTGGGCGCTCGACACGCAGGGCAATCCCACCACCGATCCCGCCAGGGGCCTCGCCGGATCGCTCGCCCCCGCCGGCGGCACGCGGGGCTTCGGGCAGGGCCTCATCGTCGAAGTGATGTGCGCAGCACTGGCCGGGGCGAATCTCGGCACTGCCATGGGCTCCTTCCAGGCGGATGACGGCAAGTATATCGGCTGCGGCCAGTTCTTCATCGCCATCGAGCCCGCCATGTTCGCGGGCGGTACATTTGCAAGGCAGATCGCCGCCCTGGCGAAATCCATCACCGCGCAGGAGGGTGCGCGCCTTCCCAATTCCCGCCGCGAGGCCAGCATCAGGCGGCTGTCGAAGGAAGGCATTCCGATCGACCGCGCGCTTCTCGAAAAACTCCAGAGCTACGCCCGCTAGCGCCATGCGCCCCGAACGCAACACCCGCCGCCGCCGCGCCGCCGACATCGTGCAGATGCCGTGGCGGCAGCTGGTCAACCCGCTGGCGCCCGTGCGCCTGATCTCTGATGACGAGGTCGAGGCGATCGGAGAGATGCCCACACCGCGGCGCACCACGGAGATC
>DAISVW010000199.1:0-5114 GCA_036826695.1 Aestuariivirga sp. | reverse complement strand
CGACGCGCTGTTCGCCGGCATCGTCGAAAAGCATGGTCGCCTCGACATTCTGGTCAATGCCGCCGGCCGCAACTTGCGCGGTCCGTCCACCGAGTTCAGCCTCGACGACTGGGATCGCGTCCACGCCATCAACAGCCGCGCGCTGTTCCACTGCTGCCAGGCCGCCGGTCGCATCATGCTGCCGGCCGGCCGCGGCCGTATCGTCCACATCGCCACGCATGCCAGCGAGATCAGCCTGCCGCTCATAACCGCCTACGCATCGAGCAAAGGCTCGGTCCGGCAGATCACCAAGGCGTTGGCCGTCGAGTGGGCCAAAGGCGGCGTGCGCGTCAATGGCATCGAGCCGGGCTGGTTTCGCACGGAATTGAACGCCCACCTGTTCGACGATCCGACCTGGGTTTCCCGCGTGATGGGTCGCATTCCCATGGGCCGGGCCGGCAACCCGGAGGAATTGGCGGGTGCTGTGCTCTTCCTTGCCTCCCAGCTTTCGGAGTATGTCACCGGCGAACTGCTCGTCGTCGACGGCGGTGCTCTGTCCGCGTGAATCGATTCCACTATGTTGACAACTATCCTGCAATCCGGGATAAACTCCCATAGGTGCTCGCATAGAACGAGTAATGGGCGAGCGCATAAGCAACATCCCGGGAGGACACCGATGGCATTCTTGAAGACACTCGTTGGGGCAGGTATCGCCCTTGCTCTCACCATGGGCAGCGCCGTTGCGCAGTCCTATCCCGCTCGCCCGATCACCCTGATCGTGCCGTGGGGCGCCGGCGGCGGTTCCGACGCGACCGCCCGCATCGTCGCCCAGCTGCTTGAAGCCGAGCTCGGCCAACCGATCAACGTCGTCAACCGCACCGGCGGTGGCTCGGTGATCGGTCACACCGAAATCGCCCGCGCCCAGCCCGATGGCTATACGCTCGGCAACATCACTACCGAGCTCTCCATGTTCCACTGGCTGGGTCAGTCGGATGTGTCCTATGAGGATTTCACGCCCATCGGCCTGTTCAACGCCGATTTCGGCGCTGTCTTCGTAGCCGCCAATTCGCCTTACCAGACCCTGCAGGACCTGGTTGACGCCATCCGCGCCGACGTCTCGTCGATCGCTGCCGGCGGCGCCAATAGCGGTGGCGTGAACCACCTCGCCTATGCCGCGCTGGTCAATGCAGCCGGTGCCGAGGGTGCTTTCTGGGTCCCCAGCGAAGGCGCGGCTCCCGCCCTGCAGCTGCTGACCTCGGGCGCCATCCAGGTTGCCATCGTGCAGTTCCCCGAAGCCAAGGCGCTTATGGACGCCGGTGAAATCCGCGCCCTCGCCACGCTCGGCGAAACGGTCAACCCGGCCTTCCCGGACGTGCCCACGGTTTCCGATGCTTCCGACGTAGAGCTTTCGATCAGCGGTTGGCGTGGCCTTGCCGCTCCGCTCGGCCTGCCTGAAGACATCACCGCGACCCTCGTCGCCGCGCTCGAAAAGGTCGTCGCCAGCCAAGAATACCTGGACTTCATGGCCCAGCGTCAGTTCAGCCCGGCCTGGGCCGGCGGCGCCGATTTCGGCACCTACCTTGCCGAGAAGGACGCCCAGTTCGGCGAAGGCCTTAAGGCTGCGGGTCTCGCACAGCAATGACCGCGCCGCAGAACGCAGACTCCACGCCCCAACCGGGCGTGGAGACACCGCCGGGCTTCGACCTGGCCATCGGCATCGGCTTCGTCGCCATGGGCGCGGTGCTGACCTACGGCGCCCAGGGTTTCCCCGTCGCCATTCCCAACACGATTATCGGCCCCGGCCTCATGCCGCTGATCTGCGCAGCCGTGTTCCTGCTCGGTGGCGCTGTGCTGGCCATCAAGGCGGTTGCCAATCTTCGCGCCGGCCGGAAGGCCGTTGAGGGCGATGATTCCGAAACCGGCTCGCTCGCCTTCTCCGCTGCGGTGCTAGGCGGCATGGTGCTGTGCGTGCTGGCCATGCCCTATCTGGGCTGCGTCGTAACCTCCGCACTCTATTCGTTTGCCGTCACCCTCGCGGGCCGCGTGCGCGGGCGGCTCGCCGCGCTCTATTCCGCGGGCTTGACCATTGGCGTTTACGCGCTGTTCCAGCTGGCCATGCGCGTGCCGCTGCCGACCGCAAGCCTCTTCTAGGATTGGCATTCATGGATACCCTAGCCCAAGCCATCGCCCTGGTGGCCACGCCGGAAGCCATTCTGGCCATCTTTGTTTCCTGTATTTTCGGCCTGTTCGTCGGCGCCATCCCCGGCCTGACGGCGACCATGGCCGTGGCCATCCTCGTCCCCTTCACCTTCTATATGTCGCCCATTCCGGCCATAGCGACGGTCATCGCCTGCACGGCCATGGCCATCACCGCCGGCGACATTCCGAGCGCTCTGCTCCGTATTCCCGGCACCCCTTCTTCAGCCGCCTATACCGAAGAAGCCTACGCGATGACCAAGAAGGGCAAGGGCGCCCAAGCCATCGGCATTTCCCTTGTCGCATCGTGCATCGGTGGGCTGTTCGGCTTCGTCGTGCTTGCCTTCACCGCGCCGATGCTGGCGACAGTCGCCCTGCGCTTTTCGAGCTTCGAATACTTCTGGCTGGCCGTTCTGGGCCTGTCCTGCGCCGCGCTCATCAGCTCGGGCGGCCCGCTCAAGGGCTTGCTGGCCCTGTTCTTCGGCCTCGCCGTCTCGACCGTCGGCATGGACCCGCTGACTGGCACTTCGCGCTTCGCCTTCGGCAATATCGACCTCATGGGTGGCCTCTCCTTCGTGCCGGCCATGATCGGCCTTTTCGCCATCGGCGAACTGCTTCGCTTCAAGCCGCAGACCGGCGCACTTTTGCCCATTGCCCAAGTCACAAATCCCTACAAGGGCATTTTTGGCATCCTGCGCAAGTTCCAGGTCAATCTCTGGCGCGGCTCCGCCTTCGGCACTGTCATCGGCGCGCTGCCGGGTGCCGGCGGCGATCTGGGCGCCTGGATTTCCTACGCCATGGCCAAGCGCTTTTCCAAGACGCCGGAAAAGTTCGGGAAGGGCCATGAAGAGGGTCTCGTCGAAGCGGGCGCCGCTAATAATTCGGCGCTCTCGGCCGCCTGGATTCCGGCCATGGTATTCGGCATTCCCGGCGACGCCGTCACGGCCATCGCCGTGGGCATCCTGTTCATGAAGGGGCTCAACCCCGGCCCGCAGTTGCTGACGCAGAACCCCGAGAATTTCTACGCGGTGATGATCATCTTCCTGGTGGCTAACCTGCTGCTGATCCCCCTCGGCTACCTCGCCGTTCGCGCCGCCGGCGTCATCTTCAAGATCTCACGGTCCTACATCAATGGCGGCATCATCATCTTCTGCGTGGTGGGCGCCTATGCCGTGAACAATTCCATGTTCGGCGTGATCGTCATGGGCCTGTTCGGCATTCTCGCCTACGTGTTCCACCGCGCCCAGTTCCCGATCGCTCCGGTCATTCTCGGCCTCGTCATGGGGCCGCTGCTCGAGCAGAACTTCACCACCTCGATGATCATCTCCCATGGCAATCCGCTCGGCTTCTTCAGCCGTCCGCTTGCGGCCACCATCGGCGGGCTGGTGATCCTGCTCTGGGCGGCGCCGGTCATCATCCGGCTCGCGCGCGGGCGCAATGGGCCGAGGCTGTGTGAAAACTGCTCTCTGTGGTAGACTTCCGCAGGTCAGGCGGAGGCGGGCATGGCGGGATTCATTGAGGGCGTTGATCGCGGCCAGTCGGTGCTTTTTCCGGATCGGCTGGACGACTGGATCGGTGAAGACAGCCTTGTCCGCGTCGTGGACCTCTTTGTCGAAGAGCTGGACCTGCAGCGTCTTGGTTTCTCCCGCTCGGCCCCCGCGAGGACTGGACGGCCCGGCTATCACCCTGCGGTGCTGCTCAAGCTGTTCATCTACGGCTACCTGAACCGCATCCCGTCGAGCCGCAGGCTGGAGCGCGAGGCAGGGCGCAATGTCGAGGTCATGTGGCTGACCGGCAAGCTCGTGCCGGATCACAAGACCATCGCGGACTTCCGGCGCGACAACGGCGCGGGCATCCGCAAGGTCTGCGCGCAGTTCGTCGAGCTCTGCCGCCGGATCGGCACGCTGAAGGGCGATTGCGTGGCCATCGACGGCAGCAAGTTCAAGGCGGTGAACAATCGCGACAGGAACTTCACCAAGGGCAAGATCGCAAGCCGCATCGCCCATCTCGAAGCCGATGTCGAACGCTACATCATCGAGATGGTCCGCATCGACCGGCAGGAGGAAGGCGAGGCAAGGGCCGGAAAGGTCGAGCATCTGTCCCGCCGCTATGGCCGCATCCGGCAGGAGATCGTGCGGCTCAAGGAGATGGACAAGGCTTTGGTTGACGCGCCGGACGGCCAGATCTCCCTGACCGACCCCGACGCCCGCGCGATGGCGACCAGCGCGCGGCACAGCGGCTTGGTCGGCTACAATGTGCAGAGTGCTGTCGATGCCGAGACCCATCTCATCGTCGCGCATGAGGTCACCAATCAGGGCTTCGACCGCGAACAGCTCAGCCCGATGGCCATCGCGGCCAAGACCGCCCTTGGACGGGACGACCTGCATGCCATCGCTGACAAAGGCTATTTCAGCGGGCCAGAGATCCTGGCCTGCCGTGAGGCGGGCATCACAACGACCGTGCCGCGGCCAGCAACCTCGGGCAATGCGGCCAAGGGCATGTATGTGAAGGCGGACTTCGTTTACGACGTCGAACGGGACGTCTATGTCTGCCCGGCAGGCGAAGACCTGATCTACCGCTACACGACCGAGGAACGCAGTATTCCGATCCGGCGATATTGGATCAACGGATGCAAGATCTGCCCACTTCGGACCCACTGCACGACCGGCAACGAGCGGTGGATTTCACGCTGGGAGCGCGAGGATCTGGTCGACGACATGGATAGACGCCTTGGGCGGGACCCGGACTACATGACCCTCCGCCGCTGCACTGTCGAGCACCCGTTCGGCACGATCAAGGCGTGGATGGGCGCGAAATCGGCGAGATGATCGCCAAGGCGATGCAGAAGGTCGGTAACGAGGGCGTGATCACGGTCGAAGAGGCCAAGAGCCTCGAGACCGAACTCGCCGTCGTCGAGGGCATGCAGTTCGACCGCGGCT
>DAISVW010000198.1:0-5114 GCA_036826695.1 Aestuariivirga sp. | reverse complement strand
GTGCCTCGATCACCCGCTCCAGCATGGATGTGGCGAAGGTGACGCCCGCCGCCTTGATCACCTGGAGGTCGATGGGCGCGAGGAGCCACGGCCTGTCGGGATCGCGGGTTTCGGGTGGCGTGTTGGCGAGGATGTCAGCGATGCGGCCGAGGCTACGGCCTCCCGCCGCGAGGGCGGCCGAAGCGGGGTCCTCCGTTTCGCAGAGATCGCGCATGGTCGGGAAGGCGGCGGTGATGTCAACAAGATCGCCGCCATCGCGGCGGACCACGGAGGGGCCGCCGGCAGCGGGGTTCCAGACCCGCCCCACGAGCACGCCCTCCGGCGGCAGGGCGGAAGCTGACAGATGCGCGGCGAGCGATGGCATGGCGAGGACCCCTCAGGATGATGAGGCGACGACTCTAGGCGCGGAGCGCCGCCCGTGGAAGGGCCGTCGTTGCCAGCCGGTCAGCTGAGACCGCCGGCGATCACCCGGAACTGGCGGCGGGCCGCCATCACCTGCGCGGCATCGCTTGCGATCACGGGTCGGGTGAGGAACCGGGCCGCGTCCAGTTCCTTTTCGGTGATGGCGCCACGTTGTTCAGTCTGCGGCTCATCGAGCGGACTGAAGCTGCCCATGATCCTGGTCGTGACGCCGTCCTTGGCGAGCAGCGGCAGCGCCAGCATTTCGACCTGGATCGCCTGGCCACGGTCGGTGTGCAGGCGCAGCCTGAGGGCCACCGGCCGGTGATCCTCGATGACCCCGGCGAGGAACCGGCAGATCACGCCGCGCTCGAGTTTCGTCCAGCCTTCGAGAAAATCCCGCCCGGTCATCTCGCGATGGAACAGCTGACGGAGGCCGGTGCCGGCCAGCCGCCAGGAATAGCCATCGAGGCCGTCGCTTTCGGCCATGAACATGCGAGGCAGCAACCGTCTCATCTGCCGCGGATCGAGGTCGGCGCGCCGCGGAGCCGTGCGCCCGGCTTTGAGGCTGTCCCAATGCGCCAACAGCGCCTGGTTGCCGGGCTCGAGAGCCGTGCCGTCCTCCCCTCCGGACAGTTCGTCATCGCGCCACATGGCGTCAACCCCATTCCCATGGCCCGGTCACGGCTGTTTCATATTGACCTTGTGGCCGATGCGTTGCAGCTTCCGTGCCAGATGAACGACAACAGCTTTTCGGCATGGCGCCCGGGCGGTGAGAGCCCGGAACCCCAGGCCACGCCCCCGATCTTCAATGTGCCATCCGCCGTGGCGGGCGTGATCGCCGCGCTGGTTGCCGTGCACGTCATTCTCTGGTTTGCCGGCGGCGACTGGTCGGACTGGTCGCTCTACGCCTTTGCGCTGATCCCGGCGCGGTTCACCTTGCCGGGCTATCCCATGTTGCCCGGCGCGCAATACTGGTCGCTCGTCACCTACATGTTCCTGCATGGCGACTGGATGCATCTGATATTCAACTCGCTGTGGCTGCTGATTTTCGGAACCCCCGTTGCGCGATATCTGGGAGCGCCGCGTTTTCTTCTGCTCTGCCTCGTGTCGGGCATCGCCGGCGGGCTGGCGAGCCTCGGGCTGCACTGGGGCCAGAGCGTGCTGGTCATCGGCGCGTCGGGGGCGGTGTCCGGCCTGCTCGCGGCGGCCATTCCGATCATGTATGGCAGGCGGGTGCCGGGCGGCGTCGTTCCGCTGACCTTCGCCGCGCTGCTGCGCAGTTACCGCGCGCTCATGTTCATGCTGGTGTGGCTGGCGATCACGCTGTTCTCGGGGGGCGCCGGCTGGACCGGCCAGTCGTTCTTCTCCGAAACGGCGATCGCCTGGGAGGCCCACATCGGCGGCTTCCTCGGCGGCCTTCTGGCCTTCTACGCCATGGCGCCGCGCCGCGGTGCCTACCGGCAATGATCCGCCGCAGCACTCAGATCATGCTGAGCCCGCCCGGCTCCCCGCGCCGGTAGAAGCAGCTGCGCCGTCCGGTGTGGCAGGCCACGCCGCGGCTTTGCGGCGCCACCTTCACCTGCAGCACGTCCTGGTCGCAGTCGGTCAGCATCTCGATCACGCGCAGCGTCTCGCCGGAGGTTTCGCCCTTCTTCCAGAGCGATTGCCGCGACCGGCTCCAGAAATGGGCAAGGCCTGTCTCCTGCGTCAGCTGCAGCGCCTCGGCGTTCATGAAGGCGAACATCAGCACGGTCCCGTCCCTCGCATCCGTGACGATCGCCGGGATCAGCCCGCTGGCGTCGAAGCGCGGCGTAAAGGCCAGCGTCTCCTCGAGGCCTTCCGGCATTACAGCGAAAAGCCGCCGCTCGGCGACCGCATGAGTTCCATGAAGCGGGCCTGCAGCACCGGGTTCGATTTGAACTCGCCGGTGAAATGCGTGGTGATGGTGGCCACGTTGCGCTTGCCGATGCCGCGGATCGACATGCAGGTGTGCACCGCCTCGATCAGCACGGCGGCGCCGCGCGGCTTCAGCGTGTCCGAAATGGCATTGGCGATCTGCGCGGTCATGGTCTCCTGGGTCTGCAGCCGGCGCGCGTAGATCTCGACGACGCGCGCCAGTTTCGAAATGCCGACCACCGCCTTGGCCGGCAGATAGGCGACATGGGCGCGGCCCACGAAGGGCGCGATGTGGTGTTCGCAATGCGACGTGAAGTCGATGTCGCGCAGCATCACGATGTCGTCGTAGCCCGCCACATCCTCGAAGGTGCGCGAGAGCGCCTGCGCGGGGTCGTCCTCATAGCCGGAGAAATACTCGCGGAACGCCCTGGTCACGCGCTTCGGGGTATCGAGCAGGCCCTCGCGGTCCGGGTTGTCGCCGGCCCAGGCCAGCAGCGTGCGCACCGCCGCCTCGGCTTCCTCCTGGCTCGGGCGCTTCACCGGCTTGGCCGGGATCTTCTTGATGACTGCATCCATCGTGTTGATTTCGCTTTGCACTTGAATTTCCGGCCCCCATATCATGGTTGTGCGGTCAAAGGCAAACCACGCCCCTGCGCCATTGCAGGCTGGTGCATTTGAGATAGAATGTCCGAATGATCAACGATGTCTACAACCGCCAGATCCTGGCCTTCGCGGCGGATATTCCCCGGCTCCAGCGCCTCGGAAGCCAGGATGCGACGGCGGTCGCCCATTCCCGCCTCTGTGGCTCCAAGGTCACGGTCGACCTCGCCATGAAGGACGGGGCGGTCACTGATTTCGGCCATGAGGTGAAGGCCTGCGCGCTTGGCCAGGCCTCGTCCTCGATCATGGCCCGGCATGTGGTGGGGTCCACGGCGGCGGAACTCCGCGCGCTCCGCGACCAGATGTATCGGATGCTGAAGGAAAATGGCCCGCCGCCCGCCGGCAAATGGGCCGAACTCGAGGCCCTGCTGCCGGTCAGGGACTACAAGGCCCGGCATGCCTCCACCTTGCTCACCTTCGACGCGGTGGTCGATGCCGTGAACCAGATCGAGGCGAAAGAGAAGGAGCCCGCGCATGGCTGAGGGCAAGCCGGCGGCCATCGATGCGCATGATGTTCCGGCGCGCACCGGCACCATCTATCCGCCGCCCTATGCGGCTGCTCTGGCGGGCCGCGCCAAGCGCCCGCTGGGCGATGCCTTCGGTCTCAGCCAGTTCGGCGTCAACCTCACCCAGCTCGCCCCCGGCGCGGCCAGTTCGGAACGCCACTGGCATGAGCGCGAGGACGAGTTCATCTATGTCGTCTCGGGCGAGGTGACGCTGATCGACGATGACGGCGAGCATCCGCTCACCTCCGGCATGTGCGCGGGCTTCAGGGCTGGCGCCGCCAATGCCCACAAGCTCGTGAACCGGTCCGCAACCACCGCCGTCGTCCTCGAAGTCGGGGCCCGCAGCGAGGGCGACCGGGTGCATTACCCCGAGGCCGACATGGCCGCCGTCAAGGACAACGGCCGCTACCGGATCACCCGCAAGGACGGTACGGCCTACTGATTACCGCCGCTTGTTCCCGATGTCGGGGGCCCGGGGAAAGCGCGATTTCAGATCCCGGTCGGTAACGCTCATGTGGTTCCTCGTATACTGCTCCGAGGCATTGCGCAGCGGCTGGAAATCCCACGGGAAACGGTGACCGCGTTTGAGCGCCTGGAACAGCATGTGCCGCGCCTGCTGGCTTTCCAGCACCTCGCGGTTGCTGCGCGGAATATCGAATTTCGCTTCTACCTCGGCACGAAAGCGCGCCGCCAACGGGTGGCGCGGCGCCAGATTGTCAAGCTCCAGCGGGTCGGTGTCGAGGTTGAACAGCTGGTCGGGGTCGGCCGGCGAGTGGATGAACTTCCACGGGCCCCGGCGCAGCATGTAGAGAGGCGCGATCGCGCCTTCGGCGAGATATTCGCCCCAGGCCGTGCCGTCCCTGTCCTCGATGCCGCCGATCAGCAGGGGATAGAGCGAGCGGCCATCGACTGGCCGGGCCAGCGTTGCGGCACCCTCGTTGGCGATGGCGGTGAGGGTGGGCAGAATATCCGCCAGCGTGACGGGTTCCAGCACGCGCCGCGCGGCGAAGCGCTTCGGGTTCCAGACGATGAACGGCACATGCGCGGAAGGCTCGAGGAACGACATCTTGTACCACAGGCCCCGTTCGCCCAGGAAATCGCCGTGATCCGAGGTGAAGACGATCACCGTGTCGTCGAGCCTCCCCGTGGCTTCGAGCGCTGCGATCATCTGGCCCAGAAGATCGTCGACATAGGAGATGTTGGCGAAATAGCCGTGCCGCGCCGCGCGCAGGTCAGCCTCGGTCACCGTGTAGTCGTCCATCGCGGATACATCGTGGAGCCGCTGGCTGTGCGGGTCGAGCGCGGCGCGCGTCATGCGCGGCCCGGCGGGAAGCGGAATGTCCTCATCACGGTAGAGGTCCCAGAATTTCCGGCGCGCCGCGTAGGGATCATGCGGATGGGTGAAGGAGGCCATCAGGCAGAACGGCTGGTCCGGTGTGAAGCGGGCATGGTCGTAGATCTTGCGGATGGCGAGGAAGGCCACCTCATCGTCGAATTCCAGCTGGTTGGTGATCTCGGCGATCCCCGGCTGCAGCACCGAGGTCATGTTGTGATACCACCAGTCGATGCGCTCCTGGCGAAGCCGCCAGTCCGGTGTCCAGCCGAAATCGGCGGGGTAGATGTCGGTCGTCAGCCGCTCCTCGAAGCCGT
>DAISVW010000197.1:0-5128 GCA_036826695.1 Aestuariivirga sp. | reverse complement strand
CGGCGAGGTGCGCTGTGCCTGACGCCTCCAGCTTGTCGCGCAGCAGTTCAAAAATCTCCTCGAGCCTTGGCCTGATGATGCCGGTGAGCATGGATTTCGGCACCTGCGGCACGGTGTCGATTCCGCGTTCGCCCAGAAGCGGCACCGAAATCATTTCGCGCTCGTCGACCGAGCTTGCGAGCGCCGAGCCCCACAGTGTCTTCATGCGCTCGGCATGTGCGATCGAGGTGCAAAGCCCACGCGCAATGTCGTTGGTGATGTGCTGGCCGCCCAGCGGCACCACATCGGCATGCACAAGCTTGCCGTCATGAAACACCGCAAAGCTGGTGACGGCGCCGCCCATGTCGACCAGTGTCACGCCCAGCGAGCGCTCATCCTCGGCAAGGACGCTCCGCGACGCCGCATAGGGAGCGATGACGAAACCCGCGACGCTCAGATGCGCGCGCTCCACAGCCATGGTGAGATTTTTCAGATGCGAAGCCTCGACGGTGACCACGCCGAGATCGAGGCTCAGCTGTTTGCCGAACAGCCCGAGCGGATCGGCGATGCCGCGCGCGTCATCGAGCTGATAGTGCAGCGGCGAGAGATGAAGAATGGCGCGCCGCCCCGGATCCACGGACTGGAGCGCGGCCTCGAGCGCGCGTTCATTGTCGCGGCCGGTGACCTGGCCACCCTCGGTCTCGACGCTGCCCGCATGGAGCCGCGATTGCGGCCGGCCACCCGAAACATTCACATAGATTTCGCTGATGCTGCGCTGGGCCATGCGCTCGGCGGCGTCGACAGCGAGCCTGATGGCGCGCTCGGCCTCGTCGATGTTCACAATCGCGCCGCTCCGCACCCCGCGCGACAGCTGATGGCCGACACCCAGAACCTTGAGGCTGCGACCGTCGTCGGTGTCAGGCAGGCGGTGGCGGGGCGGAACCGCCGCGGCAATGAGACAGCAGATCTTGGTCGACCCGATGTCGAGCGCCGCCACCAGGCCGCCCTTCGGCATTCCGCCGCCCTTGCCCGCGGGCTTGCCCTGAAACTGCACCACCGTCATCGACGCCTATCCCCCACCACTCACGCAACCGGCGCAAAGCTTCAATTGCCGCCCGCGACCTTCTTGTCTTCCGCGGGCTCCACATCGGATTCCGCGGCTTCCGCCACCTCGACGTTCACCCGCCCCGGCACCCGCAGATCCAGCGAGCGGATGCCGCGCGACAGGATGCGCTGTGTCTTGTTCAGCTCGTCGGCGAGCGCGATGGCCTCGCGCCAGCCTTTTTCCGGCAGCTGCACGGTGATGCCGCTGTCGAGATAAAGCGTCCAGCGCCGCTGTCCCACGCGGGCTGCCGCCTTCGTCTGCAACATTATGTCGGGATAGGCTGAAACTTGGTTAATGAGGTCCGCCGCCGCCACGTTGGCGCCCTCGCCGGTAACCAGCGGCAGGCGCGAGAGGCTGGCAGCCGCGAGCCCGCTCATCGCCGCACCCGAGGCGTCGATTACATAATAGGACTGGCCGCGCTGCCAGACCGCGAAAGGCTCGCGCTCCTTCAACTCGATGGCCAGCTGATTGGGGAAAACACGCTGCACCTTGGCGCGCTCGACCCAATCGAGGTTTTCGAGAATGTTGCGGGCCCGGACGGCGTCAAAGCCGATCAGCGAACCGCCGGGCGAAACGCCGATGGCGGCCAGCAGCGTCTCCGGCTGGTGGTGCTCGAGTCCGGTGATGGTGATGTCCTCCGCCGCCATGCCGGCAATCCCCGCCGCGCGGCCCGGAAGCAGCAGCCACGGGCTTCCCTCGTAATCGAGATAACCGCCCTCGATGAGACCGGCGCCGATCACCGCACCGAGAAACATCACCGCCGAGGCGCGCGCCGCGAAGCGCAGCCGCAACGACGGCTCACCGTCGAGCCATGATTGGCGATGCCGCCGGTGCGGCCTTGCGAAGTCGTCTCGGCTCATCTGTCCACCGATGCGTCATTGACCATCCAGGTCACCAGATCCTCGTAACTCGAGCCGGCGTGGGCGGCGAGTTCCGGCACCAGCGATGTGCCGGTCATGCCAGGCTGGGTGTTGACCTCGAGCAGGATCAGCTCTTCATGACCCGGCCGGTCATCGTAACGGAAATCGGCGCGCGACACGCCGCGGCAGCCCAGCGCCTGATGCGCCGCCAGCGCATAATCCTGGCAGCGCCTGTAGACTTCGGCGGGAATCTGGGCGGGCAGGATGTGCTGCGAGCCGCCGGGCGCGTATTTGGCCTTGTAGTCATACCAGCTCGAGCTTTTCGACACGATGTCGATGACGCCCAGCGCCCGGTCACCGATCACCGCGCAGGTGAGTTCCTTTCCGGGCACGAAACGCTCGACCATGGCATGGCTGCCGAAAATGGCGCGCTCGTCGAGCACGGCGCGCACCGGGCCGTTGGCGGTTTCGAGCACGATGTGAACGCCCACACTGGAGCCCTCGGCCACTGGCTTCACCACATAGGGGAGCGCCATCGGGTGGCGTTTGGCCACCTCCTCGAGCGGCACCAGCAGGCTTTCGGCGACGGGAAGACCGGCGGCGCGAAAGATCGCCTTGGACTTCTCCTTGTGCATGGCGAGCGAGGAGGCGAGCACGCCGGAATGCGTATAGGGAATGCCGAGCGTCTCCAGGATCGCGGCGCAGCAGCCGTCCTCGCCCCATTTGCCGTGCAGCGCGTTGAAGGCCACGTCGGGTTTCAAATCCTGCAGCAGCGCCACGATGGTGTCGCGCTGCACGTCGACCGGCACAACCCTGAAGCCTGCGCGGCGCAAGGCGTTGGCGCAGGCGGTGCCGGAAGAGAGGCTCACCTCGCGCTCGGCAGACCAGCCACCCATCAGCACGGCAACTGTGGTTCTGGCGGGGATGCGGCTCATGCGGCGCCGTCCTTCGGCAGGCCGATGCGCTTGATCTCCCAGTCCAGCTCGATGCCCGAACTGGCCTTGACGCGAGCCCGCACGGCCTCGCCCAGCGCCTCGATCTCGGCGGCGGTGGCGCCACCCTCGTTGATGAGAAAGTTGCAATGCAGCTCGGATACTCTTGCAGGCCCGATGGCGAAGCCGCGCATGCCGGCCTTGTCGATGAGTTGCCATGATTTCTGGCCCGGCGGATTCTTGAAGGTGGAGCCGCCGGTGCGGCTCTTCACCGGCTGGGTCGCCTCGCGCGACTGGGTGATCTTGTCCATGGCCGCCGCGATCTCCACCTTGTCGCCGGGCCGGCCCTGGAACAGCGCCTCGGTGAACACGAGGCCCTCCGGCGCGCCGCAGTGACGATAGCTGAATTTCATGTCCGCGTTGGACAGCACGTGGATGTTCCCCGACCGGTCGACCGCGCGCGCCTCGATCAGGATGTCCCTGGTTTCGCCACCATAGGCTCCGGCATTCATGCGCAACGCGCCGCCAATGCTGCCCGGTATACCTCTCAGAAAGGTTAACGCATCGATACCGCGCTCCTGGGCGAAGCGCGCCACCCGGACGTCCAGCGCCGCGGTGCCCGCCCGGATGCGCTGGCCCTCCTCCTCGCGGACCTCGCCAAAGCCCTTGCCCAGCCTGATCACCACGCCCGGAACCCCGCCGTCGCGCACCAGCAGGTTGGAGCCGACGCCGATCGCATAGACCGGAACATCGGCGGGCGCTGCCCTGAGGAACGCTGCCAGGTCAGCTTCGTCGGCGGGCGTGAACAGCACTTCCGCCGGGCCGCCGGTGCGGAACCAGGTGAGATCGGCCAGCGGGGCGTTGGCCTCGAGCCGGCCCCGGACCGGCGGCAATCGCCGCAAGAGCGCCGCGCCGTCGATGGCCTTGCTCATGAGGCGGCCTTGTCAAAGGCTTCGATCTGGCCCGGCAGCGCATAGGCCCATTGCGTGATGGTGCCGGCGCCGAGGCACATGACGACATCGCCGGGCTTGGCGAGGCTGCGGATCAGCGGCGCCAGTTCATCAGGCTTCTCGATGGTGTGAACGGCGCGGTGACCGCGCGATTTCAGGCCCTGGGCCAGTGCTGCGTGACTGGCGCCCTCGATCGGCGCTTCGCCCGCCGCATAGACGGGCGCCAGGATCACCGTGTCGGCGTCGTTGAAACAGCTGCAGAAGTCATTGAACAGCGAGGACAGCCGCGTGAAGCGATGGGGTTGCATCACCGCGATCACCCGGCCCTTGGCCACCCCGCGCGCGGCACGCAAGACCGCCGCGATCTCCACCGGATGGTGGCCGTAGTCGTCGAACACCGTGATACCATTGTGCGCGCCGGTGCGGGTGAAGCGGCGCTTGACCCCGGCAAAGCTCTTGAAGCCCTTGCGGATGTCCGCGTCGGCGATGCCGAGTTCCCTGGCCACCGCCAGCGCCGCGGTGGCGTTGAGCGCATTGTGCTCGCCCGGAATGGCGAGGCTCAATTCGCCGATGTCATGCGTGGCGCCGCTGCGGCGGTTGGTCATGCGCACCGCGAAATGCATGGCGCCGTCATCATAGCGCGCATCGAGCAGACGCACATCGGCCTGCGGGCTGCGGCCATAGGTGATGACCCGGCGGTCGCGCACCTTGCCGATCAATTCCTGCACCACGGGATGATCAATGCACATCACCGCGAAGCCGTAGAACGGAATATTTTCCACAAAAGCCAGGAAGGCCTCCTTGGCCTTGTCGAAACTGCCGTAATGATCGAGGTGCTCGGGGTCGATGTTGGTGACGATCACGATATCGGCGGGCAGCTTGACGAAAGTGCCGTCCGATTCATCCGACTCGACCACCATCCAGTCGCCCTTGCCGAGCCTGGCATTGGTGCCATAGGCATTGATGATGCCGCCGTTGATGACGGTGGGGTCGAGATTGCCGGCGTCGAGCAGCGCCGCCACCAGCGAGGTGGTGGTGGTCTTGCCATGGGTGCCGCCCACCGCCACGCAGGATTTGAATCGCATCAGCTCGGCCAGCATTTCAGCGCGGCGCACCACAGGCAGATAGCGGTTGCGCGCCTCGACGAGTTCGGGGTTGTCATCTTTCACGGCCGACGAGACGACCACCACCTGCGCCTCGCCGAGGTTCTCCGCCCGGTGGCAGACATGCACGGTGATGCACGCCTTGCGCAGCCGCGCCACGGTGTAGTTGTCGGTGAGATCGGAGCCCTGCACGGTATTG
>DAISVW010000196.1:0-5137 GCA_036826695.1 Aestuariivirga sp. | reverse complement strand
CAAGGCCGCCAGCGAATAGGGGGCGACCCAGCCTTCGCCCGACAGCCCGAAGCAGCCGCCAGCCAGACCATCGGCGTTGAGCCACGGAAAGCGCGCCGCGAGCGCATCGCCCTTGAGCAGCACATTATGCGCGCCATGGGCGATCTGCACCGCGTGGTTTTCTTCCAGCACCGGCATGCCGCTGGCGCTGGCGAGGATCAGGTAGCCCTGTTCGCGAAACGAGGCGTCCGCCTCCGGGCCGAATTCCTGCTTCAGGTTCTTCACCACCGTGACGCCGAATTTCGAGAGCGCGATGTTCTCCGGCGTCGAGAACTGCTGGCGGAGCCCGCCGCAGGAACGCGCCGTGCAGCCCGATTGCCAGCTCGTGTCCTTTTCGACGATCGCTACCGTGCCCGTGAAGCCGAGCTTCTTCAGGTAATAGGCGGTGGCGCTGCCGACCACGCCGCCGCCAACGATCACCACGTCATAGGATGCCATGGCAGCGAGATTGCCCAAAGCCTGTGACTCCGGCAAGGGCCAAGAGACATGGCCCAATACCAGGCTTCACTTCGCCTGCCATGGCGTCTAGTTTCGCCACACCATGAAAACCAATCCCGGGAACTTCTTCGAGGACTTCCGCCTCGGCCAGACGATCCGCCACGCCACGCCACGCACGCTGGCGGCGGGCGATCAGGCGCTTTACACCGCCCTCTATGGCTCGCGTTTCGCAGTGCAGTCCTCCAGCGCCTTTGCCGGGGCGATCGGTTATCCGGAAGCGCCGCTCGACGATCTTCTCGTCTTTCATACCGTGTTCGGCAAGACCGTGCCGGACATCTCGCTCAACGCCGTAGCCAATCTCGGCTATGCCGAATGCCGGTTCCTGAAGCCGGTCTATGCCGGGGATACGCTCGCCGCCGTCTCCGAGGTGATCGGCCTCAAGGAGAATTCGAACGGCAAGACCGGCACCGTCTATGTGCGGTCGACCGGCATCAACCAGCGGGGTGAAGAGGTACTCTCCTTCGTGCGCTGGGTGATGGTACGAAAGCGCGACGAAACTGCCGCTCCGCCAGAGCCCAGCGTTCCCAAGCTCGAAAGCCGCGTCGATCCCACCGAACTCGGGCACGCCTGCCCGGTGATCGACCGTGCCGGCTGGGACGATGCGCTGGCCGGTTCCTCATTCCGCTTCGGCGACTACCGGGCGGGTGAAAAGATCGACCATGGCGACGCCATGACGGTGGAGGAGGCCGAGCACCAGCTGGCCACGAGGCTCTACCAGAACACCGCGCGGGTGCATTTCAACCAGCATGCCGAGGCGCAAGGCCGCTTCGGCAGGCGGCTGATCTATGGCGGACATGTGATCTCGCTGGCGCGGTCGCTGAGCTTCAACGGGCTGGCCAACGCCTTTCACATCGCAGCGATCAATGGCGGGCGGCACGTGGCACCGCTGTTCGCGGGCGGCACGGTCTATGCCTGGTCGGAAATTCTCGAAACGGCGGAACTTCCAGGCCGCCAGGACGTTGGCGCGCTTCGCATTCTGACGCGGGCGACGCGCGATCTTGCCTGCGCCGGGTTTCCAACCCAAGACGGGGCGCCCGACAAGCCGGGCGTCATTCTCGAACTCGATTACTGGGCGCTGATGCCCCGCGCCTGATCAGGCGGCGGCGCGCTTCAGAGGCAGAACATTGCCAGTTCCGGGCTGCGGCCACAGCCGGTGATCGGGAGCCAGCGGCTCGAACTCACTCCAGCGGGCGATCTCGGCGGCATAGGCCTGCGGATCGATGCTCCGGCCCTCGCGGCCTTCGATCAGGCCCAGACCGATCTCGGCATAGCTGGCGAGATTGGTGAGATTGGGAACCGGCAATTCGCCGGTGCGGAATTCCTCCCACATCCGGTCGTAAAGTCCTTCGAGGCCCTTCACCAGCCGCGGCGTATCGAACAGCGCCGCGGTGCCGCGGTTGTTGACCAACCGCTTGCGCAGCTCGCCGGCGATCCCCGGCGTCTGGGCGATGGCAATGGCCCGCGCCACATATTCTTCCAAACCGGTGCACACCAGTTCGGGAATTCCGGCGGATTTCACAAGTCCGGCGCAGACCCGCGCCGCGACGCCACGGCCCTCGAGCGTGAGCACCGGGGTTCCCATCCACATGGCATCGGCGGCGGTGGTATGGGCGCCATAAGGGAAGGTGTCGAGGAACAGATCGGCGAGCGGATAGCGCGCGAGATGTTGCGGATTGGGCCGCTTGGGCGCAAAGCACAGCCGCTCCGCCGCAACACCGGACGCCGCCGCCATCTGGCGCAGCCGGGCGTTGGTTTCCGGCGTCGAATCGAGCAGCCACAAGACACTGGACGGCACGGCATTCAGAATCTTCATCCAGGCGGCGAACACCTGGGCGGTAATCTTCTGGGTGCCGTTGAGACAGCAGAACACGAAGCCGCTGCCCGCGATGCCCTCGGCCTCGCGCTCCGGCAGTTCCGGCGCCACACGCCGCTTGCGGTCGTTGGGCTGATAGCAATCGAGCCGCATGACCTTCTCCGAGAAGAAGATCTCATGACCCTCCGGAATGACGTGCGGATCGGCGATGATGTAGTGGTGATAGGGCGTCGCCATGGTGCCGGGAAAACCGAACCAGTTTGCCTGGATCGGCGCCGGACGCCTGGCGAACACGGCAGTGCGGGCATCGCGGGTGTAGCCATTGACATCGATCAGGATGTCGATGCCGCTGCTGGCGATCAGTGCGGCTGCGTCATCGTCAGAAATGTCGCTGATGTCCGCCCACGAGTCGAGACTGGCGCGGATGCGTGATTTGGTTTCATCCTCGCGGGCGATGCCGCAGTAGAAGCCGTGGATTTCGAAACGGCTCCTGTCATGAAGCTCGATTGCCTCGGAGATGCCGAAGCCCACCGCATGCTCGCGGAGGTCGGAGGAGACATAGCCGATCTTGAGCCGCTTCGGGCGCTCGCCCATGCGGGTCGAATGATCGGGACGCGGCAAGCATGGCCTGGCGATGTTCTCGCGCGCATAGACCGCGGCCCTGGCAAGCTGGAACACCGGATCGTCGAACATCACGGCTGCTGAGAGCGGCGAGATGTTCCTGAGGAGTTGCCTGGCCTCGACGCCATCCCAACCGGTAATCACCGGCCATCTGCATTGGCGCTGGCGCAGCGCGATCCAGTGTTGCGCGGCCTGCTGATGATCCGGGTCGAGATCGAGAACCTGGCGAAGCGCATCCTCCGCGGCCGTATCGAGATGATTCGCCTCAAGCACGCGCCCGGTCTGGGTCAGCGCCATCAGCTTGTGGCGGAGCGCCGCGCCATTGACCGCAGCGAGACGGCCTGAAAGCGCCAGCCACTTGTTGACGGCCTCGCCAGTCTGGCCGACGTCTTCCAGGGCGCGGCCGAGGTTGATGTAGGGCGGATGAAAGTCCGGGTTGATACGTATCGCCTGGCGCAGCGCGTTGATGGCCCCGAACCTGTCGCCACTGCGTTGCGCCACGATCGCCATGTTGAAAAGCGCGGCGGCAAGATTGGGGTCGTCCGGATGGAGGGCGACCCAGCGTTTGTAGAGCTCGGCAGCGGTGGCCGCATTGTTCGTCTTCTCGAGGCGCTCGGCCTCATGGAAAAGCTCGATGATGGAAGAGGACACGGGGATGGGTGCTCCCTGGCTAGCTGTTGCTGGCGATGATGAGTGCGGTGATCTGGTCGGCGTTCATCATGCCGATCTGGGTGGAGGTGAAGGCCAGTGTCTGGGTGCTGCTCAGCGCGGCGATCTGGGCGCTGGTGATGCCGCTGATGCTCTGCGTGTTCAGCGCCGGAATGGCCGTCGTCGACGTCAGGGCCCCGAAGTTCGTGGTGCTGAGAGCCGCGATCTGGTTCGCGGTCAGCGCATTGGCCTGGACGGATGTCAGCGCTTCGAAAACTCCAACATCGAGTTCGTTCAGCGCCGCGGGCTGGATCACCCTGAACTGGTTCGCATCGAGCGATCCGATCTGCGTCACCGTGAACTGGGCGAGGCTTGTGGAGCTGATGCCGGCGATCTGCGAGGTTGACAGCGACGCGGCGGTCAGCAGGTTGATCTGCGAGGTGTCCATGCTGTTCAGCTGGGTGGTGGTCAGCCCGCGCAGCTGAGATGTCGTGAGGGTCTCGATCTGGGAGTCGGCAAACTTGCCGAGTTCGCCGGTGGTCAGCCCGCCCAGCTGCGTGCCGGTGATCGCGCCCATCTGGGAAGCGTCCCACTCCTGAAGGTCCGTCGAGCTCAACGCGGCAAGCGCCGCCGCCGACAGCGCCCCGATCTGGGAGGTGCCCATGTCCTGCACCTGCGTCGCCGACAGGTTGCCCGCAGCCGTAGCGTTCAGTCCGGCAATCTGCTGGGTCGAGAGGCTCGCGAGGTCCAGGGTCTGGAGATAGGTCGCGTCGATTGCATTGAGCTGCGTGGTGCTGAATCCGCGAAGCTGGGAGGATGTCAGGCCGGCGATCTGCGAGACATCGAAGTCCTCGATGTCGGTGACCGCGAGTCCAATCAGCTGCTGCGATGTCAGGGCCGCGAGCTGTGCCGCGTCCCAGCCGCGCACGTCTGTTGAGGACAGCGCACCAAGTGCGGTCGCCGTCAGCACGGCGATCTGGGCCGCCGTCAGGCCTTGCGCCTGGGTGTCCGACAGGGTCTCGATCGCGGTGACGTTCATGCCGCGGATCTGGCCGGTCGAGAGATCCGCAATATCGAGAGCCTGAAGCTCGGCGGTCGGCAGATTGTTGAGCTGCGTGGCGGTGAAACCCCGCAGCTGGGTGGATGTGAGGTCGCCCAGCTGCTGGGACGAGAACTTGGCGATGGCGGTCGTGGTGAGTTGAGAAAGCTGACGCGTCGTGATGGCGCCAAGCTGCGTGGTGTTCCAGAACTGGATGTCTTCCGAGGCGAGCGAACCGAGAGCCGTTGCCGACATCGCCGCAAGTTGAGTCACACTGAGGGCGCGTGCCTGGCTGGAGGACAGATTGCCGACCGCGGTTGCGTTCATCGCGGCGATCTGAGTTGCAGAGAGATCGGCAATTTCAATGGCGGTGAGCGGGGTCGTTTCGAGACTGTTGATCTGGCGGCTGGTGAGGCCGCGGACCGGGGTCGCCGTGAGATCAGTCAGCTGACCGGTCGAGAACTTGGCGATGGCGGTAG
>DAISVW010000195.1:0-5138 GCA_036826695.1 Aestuariivirga sp. | reverse complement strand
CGACGCGTGCCCGCACCACCTCGATCGGCGGCGCCAACGCCGACTATGCGGTGTCGACCGAACCGCTCAGCGACGGCGCCCGCGAAGTGCACTGGGGCGACATGTGGCATTATGCGATTGCCCGCATGGTGGTGGCGGCCCGCGCCAATGGGCTGAGACCAGTCGATGGCCCGTTCGGCAATTTCTCCGATCCGGACGCGTTCCGCGCCGCCGCGCGCCGCGCCGCGGTTCTGGGCTGCGAAGGAAAATGGGCGATCCACCCATCGCAGATCGCGCTGGCCAATGAGGTGATGAGCCCGTCGGAAGCGGAGGTCACCCGGGCCCGGCGCATTCTGGAAGCCATGAAAGAAGCGGAAGCCCAGGGCAAGGGCGCTGTTTCGCTTGACGGCCGGCTGATCGACTACGCCTCGATCCGCCAGGCGCAGGTGCTGGTGGAAAAGGCCGCGCAGATCGCCGCCGCCTGACTCACGTGTCCTTCATCAGGCGCAGCGCATCATAGATGGCGGCGTGGGTATTCCGCGCCGCCACCGCATCGCCGATCCGGTAGAGCCGGAAACCGGCTGGCCCGCCATTGATCATTTGTGGCTGTCCGTCGATCAGCGCGTCGTAATCGACCGCGCCCAGATTCTCAGAAAGCGGTTTCAGATCGAAATAGAGGTCAGTCAAAGGCTGTGTGCCGTGATTGACGACGATCTGATCGACATGGCGCTCCTGACGCAGGCTGGCGAGATAGTCTGATCCAACCACTGCCTTGAGCCGGTTGCCGTGCCGCTCCGCCGCCAGCAGCGTGTAGGTGACGGTGAAGGTGACCGCCTTGTCCTGCAGCGCCCGCATGTAGGGCACCAGGTTCATGCCCATCACCTCCGGCGCGAAACTGCGGTCGGGCGTCATGATTTCGACGGTCGATCCCGCCTCGGCAAGAAACTGCGCGGCCTGCATGGCCGTGTGGTCGCCGGCATCGTCATAGAGCAGCACATGGGCGCCGGGCTTCACATCGCCAGAGAGAATGTCCCAGGCCGAGACGGTAAGGTCGTTGCCACCGTCCAGCACGTCCTTCTCCGGCAGGCCGCCGGTGGCGATCACCACCACGTCGGGCTTCTCGGCCAGCACATCGGCGGCCTCGGCATAGGTGTTGAAGCGGAAGGCCACATCGCGGGCGGCGCATTGCGCCATGCGCCAGTCGATGATGCCGATCATCTCGGCGCGTCGCCTGGTCATGGCGGTGAGGCGCACCTGGCCTCCGGGCTGGCCGGCCGCCTCGAAAACCGTGACCTCATGGCCGCGCTCGGCCGCCACGCGGGCCGCCTCGAGTCCGCCGGGGCCGGCGCCGACCACCACCACGCGTTTGCGGTGCGTGGCGGGAGCGATCACATGCGGCATCGTCTCTTCGCGCCCGGTGGCAGGGTTGTGCAGGCACAGCGCCATGGCGCCCTGATAGATACGGTCAAGGCAGTAGGTGGCGCCGACGCAAGGGCGGATGTCATGCTCGCGGCCTTCCATGATCTTGCGGACGATATGCGGGTCCGCCATGTGGGCGCGCGTCATGCCCACCATGTCGAGCTGGCCCGATGCCACCGCGTATCGCGCCGTGGCGACATCGGGGATGCGCGCGGCGTGGAACGTCGGCATGCCCACTTCCCTTCGGATCATGCCGGCGAAATCGACATGCGGGGCCGAGCGCATGCCCTGTACCGGAATGACGCCGGTGAGCGCTGCGTCGGTGTGAATACGGCCGCGGATGATGTTGAGGAAGTCGACGAGCCCCGAGGCCTTGAAGCGGCGGGCCATCTCAAGGCCATCGGCCGCGCTGATCCCGCCTTGCTCTTCTTCATCAGCGGTATAGCGCACGCCCAGCAGGAATTTAGGCCCCACGCGCTTGCGGCAGGCCTCCAGCACATCCATGGCGAAGCGCAGCCGGTTGTCGAAGCTGCCGCCATAAGGGTGCGCCAGGGTATTGGTGAGCGGGCTCACGAACTGGTCCATCAGGTGGCCGTAGCACTCGAACTCCACGCCATCGAGGCCCGCCGCCTTCATGCGCTCGGCGGCATCGGCATAGTCCTCGATGATGCGGGCGATGTCCCAGTCCTCGATGATCTTCGGGAAGGCGCGGTGAGCGGGCTCGCGCGACGGGCCAGCACCCACCACCGGCAGCCAGTCGCCCTTGTCCCAGCGGGTGCGGCGGCCGAGATGGGTGAGCTGGATCATCACCGCGGCGCCGGCTTCGTGGCAATCGTCAGCGAGCTTCTTCATCCAGCCGACGACTTCATCCTTGTAGGCGAGGATGTTGTTGAACACCGGCGGGCTGTCCTTCGAGACGGCGGCGGAACCCGCCGTCATGGTCAGCGCCACGCCCGCCCTGGCGCGCTCGAGGTGGTAGAGGCGGTAACGGTCCTTGGGCATCCCGTCTTCGGGGTAGGCCGGTTCATGGCTCGTGGTCATGATCCGGTTGCGAAGCGTCAGATGCTTGAGACGGTAGGGCTGCAGAAGCGGATCGGCAGTCATCTTGGCTCTTTCATGCAGATGCCCGTGCTTGTGCCAAGGAACGCGACAGCCGGTCAAGCCTACCGATCCGTCCCATCCTCGTTGACTTGCGGGAGATTCGGTGATTGCATGCCGGCCTCGGAAAATGGAACCCGTGGGAGGACCAAACATGCAAAGACTTACCAGAAGAACCGTTCTGCTCGGCACCGTGGCGCTGCCGTTCATGTCGTCGATGGCGCTGGCGGCCGACAAGATCCTGGCATCCGTGCCGGGGCTGAGCTTTCCGTTCTTCGTGCACATGATGAACGCCTTCAAGGCTGAAATCACCAAGCAGGGCTACGAGGTCATCGAGTCGGACGGACAGGTGTCTTCGCCGAAGCAGACCGCCGATATCGAGGCCGCCATCACCCAGGGCGTGAAGGGTATCGTCATCAGCCCGAACGAGGTGGACGCCATGGCGCCCGCGCTGCAGCAGGCCGTGGAAGCCGGCATTCCGGTGGTCACCGTCGACCGCCGCGTGCCGTCGGTCGAGGGCATCCTCGCCCATGTTGGCGCCGATAACGTGAAGGGCGGCGAGGCGCAGGGCAACCTGATCGTCTCGATGTTCCCGGATGGCGCGACCATCATCAACCTGCAGGGTCAGCCGGGCGCTTCGCCGGCCATCGACCGCAACAAGGGCCTGCACAATGTGCTCGACCCGCTCGCTGACAAGTACAAGATCGTCTTCGAGCAGACCGCCAACTTCGCCCGCGACAAGGGCCTGTCGGTGACCGAAGCGGCGCTCTCGGGCCTCGCCGAGCCGCCGAAGGTGATCGTCGCCGCCAATGACGACATGGCGCTGGGCGCGATGGAGGCGGTCAAGGGCCGCGGCCTCAGCGGCATCACCATCATCGGCTTCGACGCGCTGCCGGAGGCGCTGGCCCAGGTGCGCGATGGCGGCCTCACCGCCACCATCGAGCAGTTCCCCGGCCAGCAGAGCTCACTTGGCGTTCAGACGCTTGTCAGCTTCCTCAAGGATGGCACCAAGCCGGCCGAGAAGGTGCTGCTGCTCACCCCGCAGGCGGTGACCAAGGACAACCTCAACATCGCCGAACGTCTCGGCGAAGTGAAGTAATCCTTACAGCAAGGAGTCTCCAGCCGGCGCGAAAGCCCGGCTGGAGTATCTCGTGATGACAGATCCCCACCAGGCTTCTCCGCTTCTGTCGATGCGGGGCATATCCAAGTCGTTTCCCGGAGTGCGGGCGCTCGAGGCGGTTGACTTCGAGGTTGCTGCGGCTGAGATACATGCGTTGCTGGGCGAAAACGGCGCGGGCAAGTCGACGCTGCTGAAGATTCTTTCCGGCGCCCAGCCCCCTGATTCCGGGTCGATCTCCTTGTCGGGAACGCCTGTGAATTTCGCCTCGCCGCAGGAAGCGCAGAGAGCGGGCATCGTCACCATCTATCAGGAATTCACTCTGGCACCTGACATGACGGTAGCCGAGAACGTGTTCATCGGCCGTGAGCCGGGTTCGCGCCTTTTCGTCAGCTATCGGCAGCTCGAGGAGCAGACCGCGGCGCTGTGCCGGCGCATCGGCCTCGAGCGCAGCCCGCGCGCCCTGGTGCGCGATCTCTCAGTGGCCGAACAGCAGCTGGTGGAAATCGCCCGGGCGCTTTCGATGAAATCGCAGGTCATCGTCATGGACGAGCCGACCAGCGCCCTGAGCCAGTCGGAAGTGGCCAAGCTGTTCGCCATCGTCCGCAGCCTCAAGGCAGAAGGCATATCGATCATCTTCGTTACCCACCGGCTGGAAGAGGTATTCGCGATCTGCGACAGCTACACGGTGCTGCGCGACGGTCAGTTGGCCGGACAGGGCAGGGTCGCGGACACCAGCATGGACGGGATCATCAAACTGATGGTGGGCCGCGAGCTTGGTCTTCAGGCAGGACGCCAATCTTCTTATGCCACGTCTGAGCCGGCACTTGAGGTACGTGGCCTCACGCGCCGCCGCCGCAGCACCGATGCCAGCGCCATTGAGCTTCATGACGTTTCCTTCAGGGTTCACAAGGGCGAGATTCTCGGCATCGCCGGCCTGGTTGGCGCTGGCCGCACCGAAACGGCGCGTGCCATATTTGGCGCCGATCGCTTCGATTCCGGCACGGTGCTGGTGGGCGGCGAGGAGGTCAGCATCCAGGGCCCGCGGGATGCCATCGCCTGCGGCATCGGCCTGGTGCCGGAAGACCGCAAGCAGCAGGCCCTGTTCCTTTCACTGGCGATCCGCACCAACCTGACCATCGCCGCGCAGAAACTGGTTTCGTCTCTCGGTGTATTCATCAGCGGGGCCAAGGAAGATGCGCTAGTTGAAACCTACCGCAAGCTGCTGAACATCCGCATGGCGTCAGCCGATCAGCTGGTCGGCAATCTTTCCGGCGGCAATCAGCAGAAAGTGGTGCTGGCGCGCTGGCTAGCACTGAGGCCCGGAGTGCTGCTCGTCGATGAGCCGCTGGAACTTCCTGAACTCCTCGCGGCTGTTGATCTGCGTGGACCGCTGGAGACTCGCGACCACGTCGGGGTTGAAGATGTGGGCCTCGCCCTTGCGGCGCCAGGCGTACCGGCCGCCGACGTCGAGTTCGAGGGTCTGGGGCACGTTCGTCCGGGGCCAGGCGTGCTCGTGGCGGCG
>DAISVW010000194.1:0-5225 GCA_036826695.1 Aestuariivirga sp. | reverse complement strand
GACATGGGCGAAAAGGGCTGGGGCTTCCGCCACGTGCTGCCCTATTTCAAGCGCCAGGAGACACGCCATGGCGGGGAGGACGGCTGGCGCGGCACCGGTGGCCCGCTGCATGTGACGCGGGGGCAGAGGCGAAACCCATTATACCAGGCCTTCATCGCGGCGGGCGCTGAAGCCGGCTATCCGGTGACGGTGGACTACAACGGCCGCCAGCAGGAAGGCTTCGGGGCCATGGAAATGACGGTGCATGAGGGCGTGCGCTGGTCGGCCGCCAATGCCTATCTGAAGCCGGCGCTGAAACGGGGCAATGTCAGGCTCGTGACCCATGCCCTGGCGCGGCGCGTGCTGCTGGAGGGCAGGCGCGCGGTGGGCGTCGAATACGCAGCGGGCGGCGGCGTGCGGCAGGTGCGGGCGCGGCGCGAGGTGATCATCGCCGCCTCGACGGTCAATTCGCCCAAACTCCTGCAGCTCTCCGGGATCGGCGCGCCCGACGTGCTGGGGGCGGCGGGCATTCCGGTCGTTCATGCGCTTGCCGGCGTGGGCGAGAACCTGCAGGACCACCTCGAGGTCTATTTCCAGGTCCGCTGCCGCGAGCCGGTGACGCTCTATTCGAAGCTCGGCCTGTTTTCGAAAGGCCTGATCGGCGCTGAATGGCTCTTGTTCAAGACTGGCCTTGGCGCCACCAATCACTTCGAGTCCTGCGGTTTCATCCGCTCCGCGGCGGGCGTCGAATATCCGGACATCCAGTATCATTTTCTGCCGGCCGCCATGCGCTATGACGGCAAGGCCGCCTTCGCCGGACATGGTTTCCAGGCGCATGTAGGGCCGATGCGCTCGAAGTCCCGCGGGTTTGTGCGTGTACGGAGCAATGATCCGGCGGAACCGCCGCGCATCCTGTTCAACTACCTCTCTCACCCGGATGACATGCCGGAATGGCGCAGGGCGGTGCGTCTCACCCGCGAAATCTTCCGCCAGCCCGCCATGCAGCGCTTCGCCGCCGAGGAAATCCAGCCGGGACGTGACGTGGAGAGCGACGCGGAGATCGATGCCTTCGTGCGCGCCCATGCCGAGAGCGCCTATCATCCCTGCGGCACCTGCCGCATGGGCTCCCCGGATGATCCTCTCGCGGTCGTGGACCCGGAATGCCGGGTGATCGGCATCGAGGCCCTGCGGGTGGCGGATTCCTCGATCATGCCGCAGGTGACCAACGGCAACCTCAACGCCCCCACCATCATGATCGGCGAGAAGGCGAGCGATCACATCCTGGGCCGCGATCCGCTGCCGCCGTCGAACCAGGAGCCGTGGATCAACCCCGGCTGGCGGGAGAGCCAGCGGTGAGCATGATGCGGGCCGCGTGCAATTCCGTAGGCTGATCAAACAGAGCCAGGCGAATGCGCCCGTGGCAGGGCTGAACCCCGCTTTTCGCGGGGCCGGGCGCCGCGAATCGTCTGGTCACCGGGCGGCGGGAAGGCTAGTGCAGGGGCCATGCAATCCACAGGCTCTCGCGAACCGCAGCGCATGACCGCGGCCTTCACGCCGGACAGCCGCTATGCCTGGTTCAGGCTGGCCGTATCGCTGGTGCTGGCGGTGGTCGGCGGCATCGGCCTGTGGCTGGCCGTGGTGGTGCTGCCGACCATTCAGGCGGAATTCGGCGTCGACCGGGCGGGCGCCTCGCTCCCCTACACCGCCACCTTCGTGGGCTTTGCCTTCGGCGGCTTCGCCATGGGCAGGGTGGCGCAGCGCTATGGCATCATCGTGCCGGTGTCGATTGCCGCGGTGGCGCTGGGCGCGGGCTTCGGGCTTGCCGCATTGGTCCAGATGTGCTGGCAGTGTCTGGTGGTGCAGGCGGTGCTCATCGGCTTTCTCGGCAGCGCCGCCACCTTCGGGCCGCTGGTGGCGGACGTCTCGCAATGGTTCGTAAAGCGCCGCGGCATCGCCATCGCAATCGTGGCGAGCGGGAACTACATCGCCGGCGCCATCTGGCCGCCATTCATGCAATCCGCTATCGAAACCTACGGCTGGCGCATGACCTATGCGGTGCTGGGGCTGATCTGCGTCACCATCATGCTGCCGCTCGCGCAGCTCTTGCGGCGGCGGCCGCAGTTCGAGGATACAGCGAGCCCCGCAAGCCGCAGCGGCGGCAATGGCGGTCTGCTGCCCAGCCATCCGCTGCTGTTTCCGGCACTCGTCCTCGCGGGTCTTTCCTGCTGCGTGGCGATGTCGATGCCGCAAGTGCATATCGTGGCCTATTGCGCCGATCTGGGCTACGGGCCGGCGCGCGGCGCCGAGATGCTGTCGGTCATGCTGGCCTTCGGCGTTGTCAGCAGGCTCGCCTCCGGCCTGATCGCCGACCGCATCGGCGGTCTGGCCACGCTGATCGCCGGATCGTTCCTGCAGATGGTGGCGCTGCTGCTCTACATTCCCTTCGATGGGCTCGCCTCGCTCTATGTGGTGTCCGCCGTCTTCGGCCTGTCGCAGGGCGGCATCGTGCCGAGCTACGCGCTGATCATCCGCGATCATTTTCCGGCGCGCGAGGCCGCCAGCCGGATCAGCACTGTCCTGACCGCCACCGTCTTCGGCATGGCGCTGGGCGGCTGGATATCAGGCGAGATATTCGATCTCACCGGCTCCTATGCGCTCGCCTTCCTCAATGGCGTGGCATGGAACGTGCTGAACCTCGGCATCGCGCTGTGGATCCTCTATCTCCGCCGGCCACTGAGGCCGCTCCGCACCGCTACCGCCTGATCGCAGTCGTCATGCGGTGACTGCGGTGCAGCATGCACGATACTGCGTTGCAACCAAGCCCTGGCTGTGGTTTGGTCAATCCGGGCCGCCGCCCGCTACCTCGCATTCGGACAACCCAATCCATGGGATCATTTCGTCATGGCGGCTGAAAACCTGAAATATGTCTACCGCTTTGGCGGCGGCGCCGCCGAGGGCCGCGCCGGGATGAAGGCGCTGCTGGGCGGCAAGGGCGCCAACCTGGCCGAAATGGCCAATCTCGGCCTGCCGGTTCCGCCCGGCTTCACCATCTCGACCGAAGTCTGCACCGCCTATTACGCCAATGACCGCGCCTATCCCAAAGGCCTGGACAGCGAGGTGGCCGCCGCCATGGCTGCCGTCGAGGCGATTGCCGGGGCGCGCTTCGGCGATGCCGCCAACCCGCTGCTGGTCTCGGTGCGGTCAGGCGCGCGGGCCTCGATGCCGGGCATGATGGACACGGTGTTGAACCTCGGCCTCAATGATGTGACCACCGAGGGCCTCGCCGCCCGCTCCGGCGACCGCCGTTTCGCCTATGACAGCTACCGCCGCTTCATCAGCATGTATTCCGACGTGGTGCTGGGCGTGGAGCACGCGGCCTTCGAGGACATTCTGGGCGGCTTCAAGGAGGAGCGGCACTACGAACTCGACACCGAGATCACCGCCGCCGAATGGCAGGACCTGATCGCCCGCTACAAGGCGCTGGTCGCGGAGGAAACCGGCAAGCCTTTCCCGCAGGATGCCGGCGAGCAGCTGTGGGGCGCCATCGGCGCGGTGTTCACCTCCTGGAACGGGGCGCGCGCCGTCACCTACCGCAAGCTCAACAACATCCCGGAAGACTGGGGCACCGCGGTCAATGTGCAGGCCATGGTGTTCGGCAACATGGGTGACAGCTCGGCGACTGGCGTCGCCTTCACCCGCAACCCCTCGACCGGCGAGCGCGAGATCTATGGCGAATTCCTGGTCAATGCCCAGGGCGAGGATGTGGTGGCCGGCATCCGCACGCCACAGAGCCTCACCGAGAAGGCTCGCATCGCGGCGGGTTCGGATTTGCCGTCGCTGGAGGCGCTGATGCCCGGCACCTTCGCCGAGCTCCGGCACAATTTCGATCTCCTCGAGCGCCACTACCGCGACATGCAGGACATGGAATTCACCATCCAGAGCGGCAAGCTGTGGATGCTGCAGACCCGCACCGGCAAGCGCACGGCGCGGGCGGCGCTCAAGATCGCGGTGGAGATGGCGGAAGAAGGCCTGATCAGGCGCGAGGAGGCGGTGCTGCGGATCGACCCCGCCTCGCTCGACCAGCTGCTCCACCCCACCCTCGACCCGGAAGCGAAGCGCGAGGTGATCGCCACCGGCCTGCCCGCCTCGCCAGGGGCTGCGTCCGGCGAGATCGTGTTCGACTCGGACGAGGCCGAGCGGCTCAAGGCTCTGAACCGCCGGGTGATCCTGGTGCGCATCGAGACCAGCCCCGAAGACATCCACGGCATGCACGCCGCCGAGGGCATTCTCACCACTCGCGGCGGCATGACTTCGCACGCTGCGGTGGTGGCGCGCGGCATGGGCAAGCCCTGCGTTTCGGGCGCCGGGGCGCTGCGCATCGATTATGGCGCAGGCACGCTCAGCGTCATGGGGATCCGCCTGGCCAGGGGAGATACCATTACCATCGACGGGGCGACCGGCCAGGTGATGAAAGGCGAGGTGGCCACCGTGAAGCCACAGCTTTCGGGCGATTTCGCCACCCTGATGGGCTGGGCCGACGGTATCCGCCGCATGCGGGTCAGGGCCAACGCCGAAACTCCGCTCGACGCCCGCACCGCCAGGGATTTCGGCGCCGAAGGCATCGGTCTGTGCCGTACCGAACACATGTTCTTCGATGCCGAACGGATCGTGGCGATGCGCCAGATGATCCTTGCCGACAAGCTGGACGTCCGCCGCGCCGCGCTCGCCAAGCTGTTGCCGATGCAGCGCCAGGACTTCATCGCCCTGTTCGACATCATGGCGGGGCTGCCCGTCACCATCCGGCTCCTGGACCCGCCGCTGCATGAGTTCCTGCCGCAGGCGGACCATGAGATCGAGGAAGTGGCGGAGCAGATCCACGCCAACCCCGATGCGTTGCGGGCAAGGCTCGCCGAGCGCAAGGAATTCAACCCGATGCTGGGCCACCGTGGCGTGCGGCTCCTCATCTCCTATCCGGAAATCGCCGAAATGCAGACGCGGGCGATCTTCGAAGCGGCGGCGGACGTTGCCCGCCGCACCGGGCAGGCACCCATCCCCGAGGTGATGGTGCCGCTGGTCGCCTCGCGCAACGAGCTCGAGCGGGTGAAGGAGCGGATCGTGGCGGTGGCGGGCGAGGTGGAAAAGGAAACCGGCATCGCCATCGCATATTCGGTCGGCACCATGATCGAACTGCCGCGCGCCGCATTGTGCGCTGCCGAAATCGCCCAGGCTGCCGATTTCTTCTCCTT
>DAISVW010000193.1:0-5241 GCA_036826695.1 Aestuariivirga sp. | reverse complement strand
GAACGAATTCCATGTCCTGGCAGGGAAGCCCCGCACGCAGCACCATGGCGTTGCCGTCGCCGGTGCAGGTATGCGCCGAGGTGGCGGAGAAATAGGCCCGGCCATAGCCTCCCGTGGCGAGGATCGTCTGATGGGCCCGGAAGCGGTGGATCGACCCGTCTTCCATGCACATGGCGGTGAGGCCGCGGCAGGCGCCATCCTCCATGATCAGGTCGAGCGCGAAGTACTCGATGAAGAATTCAGCCGAATGGCGCAGACTCTGGCCGTAAAGCGTGTGCAGCATGGCGTGGCCGGTGCGGTCGGCCGCGGCGCAGGTGCGCTGCACCGGCGGGCCGGCGCCGAAATTCATCATGTGGCCGCCGAACGGGCGCTGATAGATCTTGCCCTCTTCGGTGCGCGAGAACGGCATGCCGAAATGCTCGAGCTCATAGACCGCGGTGGGGGCGTTGCGGCAGAGATATTCGATGGCGTCCTGGTCGCCCAGCCAGTCGGCGCCCTTGACGGTGTCATACATGTGCCAGCGCCAGTCGTCCGGGCCCATGTTGGCGAGCGAGGCCGCGATGCCGCCCTGGGCGGCCACCGTGTGCGAGCGGGTGGGAAACACTTTCGAGATGCAGGCCGTCCGGAGGCCAGCCTGCGAAGCACCAAGCGCCGCGCGCAAACCGGAGCCGCCGGCGCCGACGACGACCACGTCAAAGCTGTGGTCGGTCACCGGATAGGCGCGGCCGCCGATCGAAAAGCTCTTGGGCGCGTTCTTCTTGGTCTCGACAACGGCCATCACAATCCGAAGCTCATCTTGAGAATAGCATAGAGCGCCGTGACGCCCATCGCCACGGCAAAGAAGGTGTTGAGGAGCAGGGCTGCGTATTTGCGCGCCGGACTGTGAACATAATCCTCGATCACTACCTGCAGGCCCAAGCGCATGTGCCAGAGCAGGTTGATCACCGTCAGCCCCATCAGGATCGCCACCAGCGGGTTGCGCAGGCTTTCCACGACCTCGGCGCGGCTGGCGCCCAGATGGCTGAGAATGAAGCCGATGAGGAACACCACCAGCGGCAGGCCGGCGATGGCCGTCACCCGCTGAGCGAGGAAATGCTCAGTGCCTGACTTCGCGGAGCCAAGGCCCAATACCTGGCCAAGGGCGGTCTTGCGCAGCATCACATCACTCCATAGGCAAACGCCCAGAGGGCGATGGTGATGATGATCGAGGAGGCCAGGGCAATTCTGGCTGATGTCTCGACCGACACCAGGTCGAAACCGCGGCCCGTATCCCAGATCAGATGGCGGATGCCGCCCGCCGCATGGTGGACGAGCGCCCAGGTGAAGCCGAACAGCACGATCTGGCCGATCCAGCTTCCGAACACCCGCTGGACCATGTCGAAATAGGCATCCGACGTGGCGGCGGCCGTCAGCCACCAGACCAGCAGCAGGGTTCCGGCATAAAGCGCAATGCCGGTGGCGCGGAGGACGATGGACATCATCATCGTCAGCGTGCGCCGGTAGATCTGCAGGTGCGGCGAGAGGGGACGCCCTGTTTTTCCTGAACTTGCCATGGTGTCTGTTCCCGTTCCCGGCCCGGGTTCTAGCCTGTGCGGCGGCTGATCGCAAACAAGTCTAAAGCCATAGAATGATTTGCCCTTGAGACCGCTTGACGCAGATCATGGATCATGCGTCGTCTATGCCTCATGAGAGGTTAACAACGTCAGGATGTCACATGTCCGAAATCGTCTGCCCGGGCTGCGGGGCCGTCAACCGCCTTCCGCCGGAAAAGCCCGCCGGAATGGCCCGTTGCGGGAAATGCCGTGAACCGCTCTTCCAAGGCCGGCCCAGCGAACTGGATGCCAGGGGTCTCGCCCGCCACATCGCCCGCGACTCGATCCCCGTGGTGATCGATTTTTGGGCAGACTGGTGCGGGCCCTGCAAGATGATGGCGCCGGAATTCGTGAAAGCCGCCCGGGCGCTGGAGCCGCACGTCCGCTTCGCCAAGCTCGACACGGAAGCAGCGCCGGAGGCCGCCGCCGCCCATGGCATCAGATCGATTCCCACCATGATCCTGTTCAAGGGCGGCCGCGAACTGGCCCGCCAGTCCGGCGCCATGCCAGCGGAGCAGATCGTGCGATGGCTGCGCGAGTCAGCCTTGGCCTAGGGCGTGTAATGGAAAATTAATGATCTCGGGCAATCGTCATCGGATGCCGGAACAATGACGGATTCATTCCATGTCCAAGGACATCCTCTGCCCACTCGAAGCGTTCAAGGCCTATGCAGCATCCGGCCGCGCCCCGCGATGGACGATGGCTCCGGACGATCTCCATGGCTTCCTGACCGGTCTGGCGATGGCGGGTCCCCTGCCCGGCGCTGACTGGACCAACTGGATCTGGTCCGGTGAGACGCCCGAATTCCTCTCGGATGACGAGGAATGGAATGTGATGAACGATCTCCTGTCCTTCGAGGAAGACGTGCGCTGCGCGGTGGCCGAGCATCCGCGGCTCGAGGCGGCTCTGCTGCCGCAGACCGAGGATGGTCTCTTCCTGGCCGCCGACTGGGCAGAAGGATTCATGCAGGCGATCGAAGCCAATCCCGATCCCTGGCAGAAGGCAATGAGCGAGGCTGAAACCTCCCTCGCCGTCGTGCTTGGCGCCTGCTACTACAATCATGATGAAATGTTCCAGGGCTGGCTTGAGGCCGATCAACTCGCCAGCATCAACGAGCATCTCGCTCGCCTCGCCCGCGCGATGCAGACCGATCAGCAGGGCGGATTGAGGGCCGCCTGACGCAGCCGGCCTGGCGCGGCATGGCGGGTTCAGGCGCCACGGGAGCACACCGCGTTTTCGTCTTGGGCGGCTCCGGAACCATCGGCAACGCCGCCGTCGAGGCGCTCTGCGAACAGGGCCATCAGGTGGTATGCCTCGCGCGGCCACAGTCGGCAAACAAGATTCCTGCCCAAGCGGAGGTCCGTTTGGGCGAGGCGGCAGACGCAGTCTCGCTTCGCCAAGATGGGTTTCGCGGCGAGCGATTCGACGTCCTCTTGTCCTGCCTCGCCTCGCGGAGCGGCGAGCCTGCCGATGCCTGGGCCATCGACCACCGCGCCCATGTGGAGGCCCTGGCGGCAGCGCGTGAAGCGGGTGTCCGCCATGTGGTGCTGCTGTCGGCCATCTGCGTACAGAAGCCGCGTCTCGCCTTCCAGCATGCCAAACTCGCTTTCGAAAAGGAATTGATTGACTCGGGCCTCACCTATTCGATCGTCAGGCCAACCGCCTATTTCAAATCGCTGTCTGGCCAGATCGCCCGCGTCAGACAGGGAAAGCCCTTCCTGGTGTTCGGTGATGGCCGGCTGACCGCCACCAAGCCGATCAGCGACCGCGATACCGGGCGGTTTCTTGCCCGCTGCCTCAGCGACCCCGCCTGCCACAACAGGATCCTGCCTGTCGGCGGACCCGGCGAGGCGATCACGCCGCGCCAGCAGGCCGAGTTGCTGTTCGAATTGCTGGGCGAGAGGCCGCGCATCCGGCAAGTGCCGGTAGCGCTGCTCGACGCCATCGTCTTTGGACTGAGCGCGGCCGGGCTGGTTTCGCCGCGCCTCAAGGCAAAGGCCGAACTGGCACGCATCGGACGCTACTATGCCACCGAATCGATGCTGGTCTGGGATGAGGCGGACGGCCGCTATGACGCCGCCGCCACGCCGTCATTCGGCGCTGATAGCCTCGCCGATCATTACCGCCGCGTGCTGGCGGGCGAGGCCGAAACCGGCCTCGGCGCGCACAGCGTTTTCTGAGCCGGCAACACTCAGGCGATGTCGAACCGGTCGAGGTTCATCACCTTGGCCCAGGCCTTGACGAACTCCTGCACCATGGCCTTCTCCCCATCGGCCTGGGCATAGACTTCGGCCAACGCCCGCAACTGAGAGTTGGAGCCGAACACCAGGTCGACGCGGGTCGCCGTCCACTTGGGCTTGCCGGTCTTGCGGTCGCGGCCCTCGAACACGTCCTCGGCCTGCGAGGTGGCGGACCACACCGTGTCCATGTCCAGCAGATTGACGAAGAAGTCATTGCTGAGCGTCTCCGGGCGCTTGGTGAACACGCCATGCTGCGACTGGCCGTGATTGGCGTTGAGCACCCGGAGGCCGCCGATCAGCGCCGTCATCTCCGGCGCGGTGAGCGTCAGAAGCTGCGCCTTGTCGACCAGCAGCTCCTCGGCGGACAGGGAGTACTTGGTCTTGAGGTAGTTCCGGAAGCCATCCGCCGTGGGCTCCAGCACCGCGAAGGATTCGACATCCGTCTGCGCCTGGGTGGCGTCGACGCGACCCGGCGTAAACGGCACATCTACCTTGTGGCCGGCCTTCTTCGCCGCGGCTTCCACGGCGGCGGCGCCGCCCAGCACGATCAAGTCAGCCAGCGAGACGCGCTTCCTGCCCTTCTGCGCGGCGTTGAACTGCTTCTGGATCGCTCCCAGCTTGGAGAGCACGCGGGCAAGCTGGGCCGGCTGATTGACCTGCCAGTCTTTCTGCGGGCTCAGACGAATGCGCGCGCCATTGGCGCCGCCGCGCTTGTCGGAGCCGCGGAAGGTCGAGGCGGACGCCCAGGCGGTGGCCACCAGCTGCGAGATCGTCAGGCCAGAAGCCATGATTTTCGCTTTGAGCGCCGCAACATCTGAGGCGGAAACCACATTGAAATCCCTGGCCGGAAGCGGGTCCTGCCAGATCAGGTCCTCACCGGGCACTTCCGGGCCGAGATAGCGGACCTTGGGGCCCATGTCGCGGTGGGTGAGCTTGAACCAGGCGCGCGCGAAGGCATCGGCGAAAGCCTCCGGCTTTGCCAGGAACCGCCGGGAAATCTTCTCGTAGGCGGGGTCGGCCCGAAGTGCCAGGTCGGTGGTCAGCATCACCGGTGTCAGGCGCTTGGCCGGGTCAAACGGATCAGGAACCGTGCCCTTGGCTTCGGCATTCTTGGGCGTCCACTGCCAGGCGCCCGCCGGACTCTTGGTGAGATCCCACTCATAGTTGAGCAGGTTCTCGAAGTAATTGTTGCTCCACTTCGTGGGCGTCGTCGTCCATGCGCCTTCGAGGCCGCTGGTGATCGCATCAGCGCCTTTGCCGCTCTTGTAGGACGAAGCCCAGCCGAGGCCGAGCATCTCGACAGGCGCGCTCTCGGGCTCGGGGCCCACATTGTTTGCGGGGCCCGCGCCATGGGTCTTGCCGAAGGTGTGGCCGCCGGCGATCAGCGCCACGGTCTCCTCGTCGTTCAT
>DAISVW010000192.1:3084-5251 GCA_036826695.1 Aestuariivirga sp. | reverse complement strand
GACCGGTTTGCCCTGACGGGCTGCGGAAGCCATTTCGAAACGCATGCCGCCCGAGACGGGCGTCGCCTCGATCAGTTTCACCTCCACCCGGTCGCCCAGCTGATAGGTATCGCCGCTTCTTTCGCCCACCAGCGCGTGGCGGGCCTGGTCGAACACGAAATACTCCCGCCCCAGCGTGGTCACCGGAACGAAACCATCGGCACCGGACTGATCGAGCTTCACGAACAGACCGGCGCCCCCCACCCCGGCGCTCCGGCCGGGAAACACCGCGCCGGTACTGGCCGAGAGATGCGCGGCGATCAGCCGGTCGATGGTTTCGCGCTCGGCGGCCATGGCGCGGCGCTCGGCGTCCGAGATCATGGCGGCGGTTTCGGCGAGCCGCGCGATGTCCTCAGCACTCAGGCCATCCGCCCCCATGTCGAGGGCCGAAATCAGCGCCCGGTGCACGATGAGATCGGCATAGCGGCGGATCGGCGAGGTGAAATGCGCATAGCGCCGCAAGGCAAGTCCGAAATGGCCATTGTTTTCGGGATGGTAGATGGCCTGGGCCTGGGTGCGAAGCACCACCTCATTGACCACATGCTGATAATCCTTGCCCGCAACATCTTTCAGCAACTTGTTGAAATGGCGGGGTTTCATGATCTGGCCCAAAGGCAGGCTCAGGTTCACGGTGCGCAGGAATTCAGCGAGCGCCCGGACTTTCTCCTGCGATGGCTGGTCATGGATGCGGTAGACCAGCGGGGTCTTGCGGGCTTCCAGCTCCTCGGCGGCGGCGACATTGGCCTGGATCATGAACTCCTCGACCAGCCGGTGGGCGTCGAGCCGCTCCGGCGTCACCACCCGTTCGATCAGCCCATGGGCATCGAGGATCAGCTTGCGCTCGGGCAGGTCGAGTTCCAGCGGTTCGCGGGCGTTGCGGCCCTTGCGCAGCACGTCATAGGCCTGCCAGAGCGGCTTCAGGACGCCTTCGAGCAAAGGCTCGGTCCTGGCGTTCGGCCGCCCATCGATGGCCGCCTGCGCCTCTTCATAGGCGAGCTTGGCGGCAGACCGCATGATCACCCGGGCGAAGCGGTGCCTGGTCTTGCGGCCTGCGGCGTCAAAGGACATGAAACAGGCCAGCGCCGGGCGTTCTTCCTTCTCGCGCAGCGAGCAGAGATCGTTGGAAATGCGCTCGGGCAGCATCGGCACCACCCGGTCGGGGAAATAGACCGAGTTGCCGCGGATGCGGGCCTCGCGGTCAAGCGCCGTGCCGGGCCGGACATAGGCCGCCACGTCGGCGATGGCGACGATGACATCAACGCCGCCGGTCCTGGCGTCGGCCTCGGCCCACACCGCATCGTCATGGTCACGGGCATCGCGCGGGTCGATGGTGATGAGCGGCACCTTGCGGAGATCCTCGCGGCCGCCCCGGGTGAAGGACTTGAGGCTCTCGGACTCGCGCAGCACGCGCTCGGGGAAAACGTCCGGGATACCGTGGTGGCGGATGGCGATCAGCGAGATGTTGCGCTGGTCGTTGAGGTCGCCCAGCCGCTCGCGGACCCGCGCCATGGGCAGGCCGCGGCCGTGGTCGCGGACGATTTCGGCTTCGACGAGTTCGCCGTTGCGGGCACCGTTGTCCTCGCCCTTGGCGACCTGCAGGTCATGACGCGCCTTCTTGTCCACGGGCACGATGCGCGCCCCATGACCGGGAAGAACCCGGTAAACGCCCAGCACCCGGGTGGAGCGGTCGGACATGAGCTTGATGACCTTGCCACGGAACGGATAGCGGCCATCGCGCGAGGGCTCGATGCGGGCCAGCACCCGGTCGCCGCTGCGCGGCGCCTTTTCCACGCCCGCTAGCACGCCGCGCGGCGGTTTTCCGGCCGCGCGCTCATCCCATTCGACAGGTTCCGCATAGGCTTCGCCGTCCTTGTCGGTGCCGGTGACTTCCAGCACGGTGACGGGGGGGAGCGCGGCCCGGTCGATGATCTTGCGGCGGCGGCGGGCCAGCAAGCCATCCTCCTCCATGCGCTTGAGCAGCGCCTTGAGGCCGATCTTGTCGGCCCCCTTGATGCCGAAATGTCTCGAAATCTCGCGCTTTCCGGCCAAGCCCGGCGCTGCCTGGATGAAGGCGAGGATGTCCTCTTCGCTGGGGACCGGGGGCAGCTTCGCTGATTTGCGGGCCATG
>DAISVW010000192.1:0-3074 GCA_036826695.1 Aestuariivirga sp. | reverse complement strand
GCTTCGCGTAGGTGAGCGCGGAGCCCTGCGCCTGCGGCCGGTCGTATGGCTTGTATGCCCCCTTCTCTGGGCACCGGGGGCTGCTTCGCTTTTGTGCGGCCCTGGGCTACGGAGTTAACCGGAGTCGCCGCCGCAAATCCAGCGGTTTGGCAACCGGCTGTTAAGCAAGCTCTTGCCAAGCTTTCGCTGCGATCGTGCAATAATGGTGAAATCGATTCGAATGTTGTGGACTGGCGCTGTGAAGAAACCGGCCAAGATGAAGCAATACGCCGCTCTCCCCTGGCGCTACAGCGGCGCCCTGCGCGAGGTGCTGCTGATCTCCTCGCGCGACACCGGCCGCTGGGTGATTCCAAAGGGCTGGCCAATCAAGGGCCTGTCGCCGGCTGAAACGGCGGCCCGCGAGGCCTATGAGGAAGCAGGCCTGGGCGGCGAGGTGAGCCGCAAGCCCATCGGCGAATTCGAATACGGAAAACGTCTTGGCAATGGTGTCGTGCAGCCCTGCCGGGTCGAGGTTTTCGCGCTCGAACAGCAGGTGCAGCACCCGAAATGGCCAGAGCAGGGCCAGCGTCGCTTGCAATGGTTCTCGGTGCCCGAGGCTGCCGAGGCAGTGGACGAACCGCAACTGAGGACGATCATCCGCAAGCTCGGCTGATGTCCGCTCAGGCGGCTTTGGGCTTCCTCGGGGATTTCTTTGCGGCCTTCTTGGCCGCCGGTTTCCGGGGAGTAGCCGTTGGCCTGGCGGATGCGGCGGCTTTCTTTGCCGGTGTCTTCTTCCTGGCCGGGCCCTTGTCCTGGCGCGCGGCGATCAGCGCCAGGGCCTCTTCCATGGTGAGCGTCTGAGGATCCTTGTCGCGGGGCAGGGTGGCGTTCACCTTGCCGAATTTCACATATGGTCCATAGCGCCCGCTCATCACCTGAACGGCGCCGCCGCCATCGGGGTGGGCGCCGAGGTCCTTGAGCGCATTTGCCTTGGGGCGCTGGAAGCCGCGCAGCTTCTTCTGGGCGAGCACATCCACCGCGCGGTTGATGCCGATGGTGAACACATCCTCGGGCGAGTCCAGATTGGCATAGGTTCCGTCGTGCAGCACGAACGGCCCGAAGCGCCCGAAATTAGCAACGATCGGCTTGCCGGTTTCGGGGTGCAGGCCAATTTCGCGCGGCAGCGAGAGCAGCTTCAAAGCCTCCTCGAGCGTGATCTCCTCGGGCTTGCGGCCCTTGGGGATCGCGGCCCGCTGCGGTTTTTCGCCCTCGGCAGCTTCACCCAATTGCAGATAGGGCCCGAAACGGCCAACCCGGCGGGTGACCTTCTCGCCGCTCTCCGGATCAACGCCCAGCAGAACGCCGTCGGCTGGCACCGCGTCACCGCCCCCGGCATTTGGTGACATCGGACGTGTGAACTTGCAGTCGGGGTAATTCGAGCAGCCGATGAAGGAACCGAACTTGCCGAGCTTGAGCGACAGCTGGCCATTGCCGCAGGAGGGGCAGGCGCGGGCATCGCCGCCATCCTCGCGCGGCGGGAAGATGTGGGGCGCCAGTATGCCGTTCAGGGCGTCGAGCACATTCGAGACCCGCAGATCCTGCACATCTCCGAGCGCCGCCGTGAAGTCCCGCCAGAAGTCGCGTAGAACCTGTTTCCAGTCGATTTCGCCAGCTGACACCTTGTCGAGCTGTTCCTCGAGCGCCGCGGTGAAATCATATTCCACGTAGCGGCGGAAGAAGCTCTCGAGAAAGGCGGTGACGACGCGGCCCTTGTCCTCGGGAATGAGCCGCTTCTTGTCCAGCCGCACATAGCCGCGCGTTCTGAGCGTCTCGAGGATCGACACATAGGTCGAGGGGCGGCCGATGCCTAGCTCTTCGAGCTTCTTGATCAGCGAGGCCTCGGAATAGCGCGGCGGCGGCTCGGTGAAATGCTGCACGCCCTCGATCTTCCTGACGCCGATCGAGTCGCCGCGCGCCATGGCCGGCAGGCGGCGCGAATCCTCGTCCTCGCCATCATCGAGGCTTTCCGAATAGACCTTCAGGAAGCCATCGAATTTCACCACCGAGCCGGTGGCCCGGAAGGCGTAGCGCTTGCCGTCGTGGCCGTCGGCGCCGATGTCGGCGGTGGTGCGCTCGAGTTCCGCGCTCTCCATCTGGCTGGCGATGGTGCGTTTCCAGATCAGTTCGTAGAGCGCCAGCTGGTCTGGGTCGAGGGCGCGCCGGAGGTCCTTTGGATGGCGCGACATGTCGGTGGGCCGGATCGCCTCATGGGCTTCCTGGGCGTTCTTGGCCTTGGTGGTGTAGTGGCGTGGCACCGAGGGCAGGTAGGGCTCGCCGAATGTCCTGAGGATGGCATTGCGGGTGGCGGCAATGGCCTCCGGCGCCATGTCGACCCCGTCGGTGCGCATGTAGGTGATGAGCCCGACCGTCTCTCCCCCGATATCCGCCCCTTCATAAAGCCGCTGGGCGATCTGCATGGTGCGGGCCGAGGAGAAGCCCAGCTTGCGGGAGGCTTCCTGCTGCAGCGTCGAGGTACGGAACGGCGGGTAGGGGTGGCGCCGGGCCGGCTTCGACTCGACCGCGGCGACCTTGAAGGGCTGGCCCTTGAGCGCCGTCTCGACAGCCCGGGCCGTGGCCGCGTCCGCGATGTCGAACTTGCCAAGTTTGCGTCCGCCGACCGACCACAGGCTGGCCTGGAATTCCTCGCCCTGCGGCGTGGTGAAGGTGCCGTCGATGGTCCAGTATTCCTGGGCCCGGAAGGCCTCGATTTCGAGTTCGCGGTCACAGATCAGGCGGAGCGCCACCGATTGCACCCGGCCGGCGGAGCGTGAGCCCGGCAGCTTGCGCCACAGCACCGGCGACAGCGAGACGCCGCCCAGGTAATCGAGCGCCCGCCGCGCGAGATAGGCATCGACCAGGGCTTCGTCGACGTCGCGGGGGTTCTGCATGGCTTCCAGCACGGCATTCTTGGTGATGGCGTTGAACACCACCCGCTGCACCGCCTTGCCCTTGAGAGCCCCTTTCTTGCGCAGCACCTCCATGACGTTCCAGGAAATCTCCTCGCCCTCGCGGTCAGGGTCTGTGGCGAGGATCAG
>DAISVW010000191.1:0-5279 GCA_036826695.1 Aestuariivirga sp. | reverse complement strand
ATAAGTAGCGCCCGTCGCCATCTGCCATGTCGATCTTCGCCGTGCGCGCCTCGGGCGTTACCGGAAGCGTCCGGCGCTCGAACATCTCGGCTCGCGAGATCAGGGCCTCAAGCGCCGGGGAATCGAGCCGGTTCAGCACCAGAACCTGCGCGCGCGAAAGAAGCGCGCCATTGAGTTCAAAGGACGGGTTCTCGGTGGTCGCCCCCACCAGGATCACCGTGCCATCCTCGACATAGGGAAGAAAGGAATCCTGCTGCGACTTGTTGAAACGGTGAATCTCGTCGACGAACCGCAGCGTGCCCCGCCCCTGCTCGCGCCGGATGCGCGCCTGCTCGAACACCTTCCTGAGATCGCCGACGCCCGCAAAGATCGCCGAGATCTGCTCGAAGGCGAGCCCCGTCTCGCCCGCGAGCAGCCTTGCGATGGTGGTCTTGCCGGTGCCGGGCGGCCCCCACAGGATGATCGACGGGATGCGCCCCGCCGCCAGCATGCGGGTGATGACGCCGGTGGGGCCCACGAGATGATCCTGTCCGACGACGTCCGCGAGCTTCTGCGGGCGCAACCGGTCGGCCAGCGGACGCGGCGCGTCCTTGCCGAGGCCGGCGGCGTCGAACAGGTTTGCGCTCATCCGCCGATGGCGATCTTGAGCACCCGCCCGCCGCGCTTCAGCGCGATGCGCCAGGAGCCTTTATCATCAGCAAGCAGCGTGCTGAGAGTTTCGACACTGTCAATGTCCTGGCCGTTGATTTCAAGCACCACATCGCCACGCCTCATGAAGCGCGCCGCCGGCCCACCCTCGATCCTGGCGACGACAACACCCGCCGCATCGGCCGGCAGATCGAGTTCGTCGGCCACCGCGGGCGAGAGATTGGCGACGACGGCGCCGGCCAGCGGATTGTTCCCCTTGATCAGCGTCGTCGCGCGGTCGACGGTTTCAGGCGCGGAAATCATCGTCACCTGGGTTTCCCGGCGTTCGCCCTTGCGCTGATATTCGACGATCGTGGTGGCCCCGATCGCCGTGGTTGCCACCCGGTAGCCGAGTTCCTGCGCGCTCTCGATCGGCTTTCCCTCGACTGCGAGAATGATGTCGCCACGCTTCAGACCCGCCGCCGCGAGTGGGCTTTCCGGATGCAGGCTGACGATCAGCGCGCCCTCGGGCCGCGCCATGCCCAGCGAGGAAGCGATATCGGGCGAAACATCCTGCACCTCGGCGCCGATCCACGGCCGGCGGATCGCCTCGCCGCCGCTTTCCGCCGTGGCCACCACCGTCTTCACCATGTTGGCGGGGATCGCGAAGCCGATGCCGATCGAACCGCCGCTGCGCGAGAAGATCGCGGTGTTGATGCCGATGAGCTGCCCCCTGGCGTTGACCAGCGCGCCGCCGGAATTGCCCGGGTTGATGGCGGCGTCGGTCTGGATGAAGAACTGATAATCGCTCACCCCCACGCTGGTGCGGGCCAGCGCCGAGACGATGCCGCTGGTCACGGTCTGGCCGACGCCGAACGGATTGCCGATGGCCAGCACCAGGTCACCCACCTCGAGCGCGTCCGAGTCGCCCAGTCCAAGCGCCGGCAGATCCTCATCCGGCACGTCGATCTTGAGCACCGCCAGGTCAGTGCGCTCATCCTTGAGCAGCACCTTGGCCTCGAACTCACGGCGGTCGGCGAGCACGACCGTGATGTCGGTGCCATTGGCGATGACATGGTGGTTGGTCACGATCAAACCCCTCGGATCGACGATCACGCCCGAACCCAGCGAGTTCTGCACCCGCTCGCGCGGCCTGCCGAAGGAGCCGTCATCGCCGAAGAAGCGGCGGAAGAACGGGTCGTCGAACAGCCCGTTGCCGCGCGAAACGGTGACGCGCTTGGCATAGACGTTGACCACCGCCGGCGCCGTCCGCTTGACGACCGGCGCGAAGGACAACTGAATCTCGGCCGCGGAGCCGGGCACGATCTCCTCGGCGCGCAGCGGTTGCGTGATCAGCAGGACGGCGGAGATGAGGACGGTCAGAGAGAAACGCATATCAATCCTTTCGGGCCTAACGCCCCTATCTGCGGTCAAGCTTTGTCGACAAGATGACCGAGGTTTCAATCCGGGTGACGCCCGGTATCTGGCCGATCTCGTCGATCAGCCGGTCCATGTCTTCAGACGACATGGTCCGGACCTGGGCGATCAGGTCGAACTTGCCGCTCACCGTGTGCAAAGTCTCGACCTGGGGGAAGCGGGCCAGCCGGCGGCCGAGTTCGATCTGCCGCCGCGGCTCCACCGCCAGAGTGACGAAGGCGCGCATGCCGCCCTCCTCCGCCTCGCGCGCCAGCCGGATGGTGAAGGCGGCAATGACGCCCGCTTCCCTGAGCCGCACCAGCCTGTCTTGCACGGTGGTGCGGCTGAGGCCGAGCTTGCGCGCCAGCGCGGCCACCGGCTCGCGCGAGTCGGCCTTGAGGAGCGCCAGCAGCTCCTCATCCTTGGGGGTGATCTGGATCATCGTCGATCTGGGGACCTCCGTCGTCAGAATGACGACTCAACCGTCTGAATTCAGCACAACGCCGTCTTTTATCCAACAGGCCGGGGTCCCATTTTCCGCTCCCGGCCCGCCTGACGGACCGCTTTGGAGGATAACATGGCAAAGCTTGCAAAAAAGAGCGTCATCAAGGGTTTCCACGCCGATGCCCTGGACGTGGCGCGCGTCATGCGCCCGGACGAGCCGGTTTTCTGCTTCAGCGCCGCCGCGCTCGAAGCAAGCTATGGCGCGTTCCGCGAGGGCTTCCCCGGCCTCGTCAGCTTTGCCGTCAAGTCGAACCCCGCGCCCGAGGTGCTGGGCACGCTGGCCCGCGCCGGCCTTCAGCACTGGGATGTGGCGTCGGTCCACGAGATGGCGGCGGTGCAAGCCGTGAGCCCCGCGGCTGATTTCCATTATCACAATCCGGTCAAGTCCCGCCGCGAGATCTTCGATGCCTATCACCGCTACGGCTGCCGCCGTTTCGCGGCGGATGCGCGCGAGGAAGTGGCCAAGATCGCCGAAATCGTGGGCCAGGATCCCACGGTCGAAATCGCCGTGCGCTTCGTGCTGCCACGCGAGAGGGGCGCGTCGGCGCATGATTTCTCGACCAAGTTCGGCGCGCCGGAACACACCGCCGCAGAGCTCCTGGGCGACATCGCGCAGCGCGGTTTCGTGCCGGTGCTCACCTTCCATCCCGGCTCGCAGTCACGCGATCCGGCCGTCTATGTCCGGCACATCGCGGCGGCCCAGCGCATCGCGAAAGCCGCAGGCGTGAAACTGGGCAAGCTCAATGTCGGCGGCGGCTTCCCGGCCCGCTACCCGCTGAGCCGCCCGGCGCCGCTCAACGACTTCTTCGCCGCGATCTCGGAGGCCACCACACGTTGCTTCGGCAGCGAGGCCGCGCCGCAGCTCGAGTGCGAGCCGGGCCGCGGGCTCGTGGCCTCGTCGATGTCGCTTCTGACCTGCGTCAAGCTCGTATGCTCGGACGGCGACGACATCTTCCTCAATGATGGCGTCTATGGCGGGCTCATGGAGTTCATGCAGGTCCCCGAGCTCCAGCCGCCCTACCGCGTGATCCGCGACGGCGTCCTGCTCGAAGGCCCTGTCAAAGCCTGGAAGACCTTCGGCCCGACCTGCGATCCCCTCGATGTGCTTCCGGCGCGGCTCGAGCTGCCCGCCGGGCTTCGCGAGGGCGACTTTGTCGAATTCGGCATGCTGGGTGCCTACGGCATCGCCACGTCGACCAGGTTCAACGGCTACGGGGCGCACGAGGTGGTCCCGGTGGCGGAGGCTTACACCGGCCGCTAATTCAGCATGGCGTTGCGCAGGGCGATGGCGACGGCGTGGGTCTTGGTGCGGGCCCGCAGCTTGTTCATCGCCTTGGCCGCATAGAGGTTGATGGCGCTCTCGCTCAGTTTCAGCACCTGGGCGGTTTCCCACGCCGTCTTGCCTTCGGCGGCCCACATCAGAACCTCGCGCTCGCGCGGGCTCAGGTCGTAATCGGTCCCGGCTGGCCGGGCCGCGATGAGCTTCCTCATGCGCTGGTGGTAGTAATGCGCGAACAGGTGAAGCTCCGTGGCGATATCCTGGCGGACCATGCGCCACTCCCGGTCGTCGCACTCGAAATTCACCGAGAACATGGCATCGCCGACACCCGGGTCTCGGATCGGGATCGAGATGCCATGACGGCCGATGCCAAAGCTTTCCGCCACCTCGTGGATGTGCCGCACGGTCTGGTCCGACGTCCGGGCCTCGTCCCAGTCGAGTGGAAGCAGCCGCCTGAAGCAGAGATGAAAGGCACGGTCCTTCATCGGGGAATAGTCGCGCATGTAGATGGCAGTGTAGTTCTCGTCATAGGTGGAGAACCAGGTCATGCGGTCCGGAACGGCATTCGACGAGCCAAGAAACCAGTAAGACAGATTGAGAACGCCGAACCGGTCTCTGGCCGACCGCAGGAAATTGGCGCACTCGCAGGAGGACTCGAAAGGCGCCTGGCTCGCGCTGAAGACGTCGAAGCGGTCGCTCATTTCAACATTCCCGGGATCATCGTGACTGATCTCTCGTCATCGATTGGTCTCACAGGAAATGTTAAATTGCAGTAAACGTGAAATCAATCAGTGTTAAACGTGAACAGGCCGCGCCAAAAACAAAAATGGCAGCCTCAGTGGCTGCCATCAGGATATCTTCCTCTTGCGAAGGCTTACGCGGCGGCCTCCGCGAGTTCGTCGGCTTTCTGGCTCGGGCCCGAGTCAAGGCCGCGGGCGTTCACGTCGCGATCGACAAACTCGATGACGGCCATGGGCGCCTGGTCGCCATAGCGGAAGCCAGCCTTCATGATGCGCAGATAACCGCCGTTGCGACCGGCATAGCGGACGGCCAGAACATCAAACAGCTTCCTGACCTGCACCTCATCGCCGATCTGGGCGATGGCCATGCGCCGGGCGTGCAGCCCGCCGCGCTTGGCGAGCGTCACCAGCTTCTCCACCACCGGGCGGAGATCCTTCGCCTTGGGCAACGTCGTCACGATCTGCTCATGCTTGATCAACGCCACCGCCATGTTGGCGAACATCGCACCGCGGTGCTCCGCCGTGCGGTTGAACCTGCGGCCCCTGAAACCATGACGCATAACCGTTCTCCTTCACTCGCGGCGCGGGGTAGCCGCACCAGCCGGGTTCTCAATAATGTTGTTCGTATTTCTTGGCCAGTTCCTCGATGTTCTCGGGCGGCCAGTTCGGCACTTCCATGCCGAGGTGAAGGCCCATCTGGGCCAGGACTTCCT